>JAATGK010000474.1 GCA_015654715.1 Alphaproteobacteria bacterium | reverse complement strand
TCGCCACCGCAAACGCCACGCGCAGCGCCACTTCGGTCTTGCCGAAGCCGACGTCGCCGCAAACGAGGCGATCCATCGGCCGGCCTTTGCCAAGATCCTCCACCGCATCGGCGATGGCTTTCTCCTGATCCTCGGTTTCCTGATAAGGAAAGCGGGCGCAGAATTCGTCCCACAGCCCTTGCGGCTTGTCGATTTCCGGCAGCGTTTTCAGTTCGCGCGCGGCGGCGATGCGGATCAGTTCGCCGGCAATCTCGCGCACGCGCTGGCGCGCCTTGGCTTTGCGCTGCTGCCAGCCGGCGCCGCCGAGACGATCCAGCGCCGCGCCGTCGTCCTCGGCGCCATAGCGCGTCAGCAGCTCGATGTTCTCAACCGGCAAAAACAGCTTGCCGCCGTCGTATTGCAATTCGAGGCAATCGTGCGGTGCCCCGGTGACGTCGATGGTTTGCAACCCGACATAACGCCCGACGCCATGCTCGATATGGGTGACGAGATCGCCCGGCACCAGCCCGGCGGCTTCGGTGAGGAAGTTCTGTGCCTTCCGCGCCCGCTTGTGGCTGACCATGCGGTCGCCGAGAATGTCCTGCTCGGCGATGACGACGAAATCGGGCGCTTCGAAACCATGCTCGATGCCGAGCACGGCAAGACCCACGGCGCCGTGCGCCATCGTCGCCGCATCATGCCAATCGGCGACGGGGCGGATCGCTTTGACGCCGTGATCGGCCAGCACGCCGCCCATACGCTCGGCGGAACCTTCCGTCCACGCCGCGATGATGACGCGCTTCTTTTCGGCTTGCAGCGCTGCGATATGTTCCGCCGCCACCTTGAAAACATTGACGCCGGTCTGCACCCGCTCGGGTCCGAACTCGCGCCCCAGTCTGCCGTGAGCATCGACGGATTTCAGCGACTCCGGCGCCTGGAACGGCGTCAGGTCGCGCACCGGATGGTGCTTCAGCGCATCGTCCCACTCGGCATCGGCGATATAAAGCGCATCCGGCTTCAGCGGCTTGTACGGCGGCGCTTTCAAGCCGCCTTTCTTGGCCGGTTCGTCATGCAAGAACTCGCGGCGGGTCTGATAGTAGTCGGCGATCAGCTCCTGACGCGCCTTCTTGGCCTCGCCGGTATTTTGGCCGAGCATGACCAGCGCCCGCGGCGTGTAATCGAACAGGGTTTCGAGCTTTTCGTAAAACAGCGGCAGCCAGTGTTCCATGCCCGGCGTTTTGCGCGCCGCCGAGACGGATTCGTACAGCGGATCGTCCACTGCCGGACCGAAGGCGGCAATATAGCCGGTGCGAAACCGGGTGATGCCGGTCTCGTCCAGCGGCACTTCGCTGGCGGGCAACAGCGCTATGGAAGGTACTTCGCCGGAAGAAAGCTGGGTCTCGGCATCGAAGGTGCGGATCGCATCCAGCCGGTCGCCGAAGAAATCGAGCCTGAGCGGTTCGAAGCCCGGCGGCCACAGATCGACGATGCCGCCGCGGACCGCGAAATCGCCCGGCTCGCGCACGCTGGAGGCGCGGCTATTGCCGTTGGCGGCGAGATAGCGCGACAGCGTTTCATGACTGACACTGTCGCCGATCTTGGCATCGAAACTGGCGGTCAGAATCACCTCGCGCGGCGGCACCCGCTGCAAAATGGCGTTGACGGTCGTCACCACCACCGCCGCACCCGAATCCTTGTCGCGCCGCGCCAACGCCGCCAATGTTGCCAGCCGCAAGCTTTCGATATCCGGGCTCGGCGACATGCGGTCGTAGGGAAGGCAATCCCAGGCGGGAAAATTCAGCACCGGCACTTTGGGCGCGAAAAAGGCGATGGTGTCGGCCGCACTCGCCGCCTTGACGCCATCCTGCGCCACCAGGATGACGAGCCCCTTCAGCGATCCGGCCGCGGCGGCCGCCAGCCAAGCGTCATAGCCTTCCGGCGCGCCCGAGACCGTCAACCGGCCGTCGCTGCGGGCGATGTAATTTACACGTTCCAAGTGGGGTCCTTACGCGAACACAGCGCCCGGAGGCGGGCGAACACAGGCGTGTCGTAGTCCGGCGGCAGCGGAATTTCGCTTTTCAGCCAAGCAAAAACGTCCTGATCCGGTGCATTCAGCAGGGCTTCCAAGGCATCAAGATCGGCGGCACCCAGGCTGTCGATCTCGCGGGCGGCAAAGGTTCCGAAGATCAAATCGACCTCCTTGAACCCGCGCCGCTGGCACCGGAACAATAGCTGTTTGCGGCGGACCCCGAGGGACCCTCCGTCTGAAGCATTGGACATGGAGGAGATATAGCGTGTGGCTTGCCGTCCTGCCAGGGGCTACCCGACACCGGGCAGCATCGGCTGGTTTTTCGAGGGCGCCCTGCGAACGATGTCGTAGGGATCGCCGACCGGAACTCTGCCAAGTCTGGAACGCACATAGATTTCTCTGAGAGGCTTTGCCCCAATGTAATAGCGACCGCGCTTTTCGCCGACGGGCTCCAGCAACCCAAGTTCACAGAGCCGTCGCAGGTCACGACTGGCCACGACATCCGAAACTTGGTTCTCCTCCTGGTAGCGACCGGCGCGAATCTTGAACCCAAAAGCCGCATCGACCAAAGACATTTCCATGCGGTCATGCAGCTTATGGACAACGCTGAGTTTCATGATCTCGTCGAAAGCGCGCGTCATAGCCTTGTCTCTTTGCACCAGCGTTGCGGCTTGCTGGTAATGCGCGCGCAGGCAGAACTTCACCCATGGCGATGCGTCGTGCGAAGGATTCCAGGCTCCCTGCCCGACCTCCGCGAGAATTTGATAGTAAGCTTCCGTGTTGCGCCCCAACCATTCCTCGATGCCGCAGAACATCGGACTCAAAACACCGTTACGCGTCATAACCAGCGTTTGAAGCGCACGCGCCATCCGCCCGTTACCGTCCTTGAAGGGATGGATCATAGTCAGATTCAGATGCGCCATCGCCCCACGGACCATGGGGTCGACGTCCGCGCCTTGGACCAAGGACGCAATCAACTCGTTCACCAATTCGGGCACTCGAAATGCATCCGGCCCTTCATAGACGGTCTGCCCGCTCGGTTCGTTGACAATAAAGATCGAGCCCGAGCGAAACTGTCCCGGCGCTTTGGTCAGGTCATAGGACAGCATGATGAAGTGCAGACTTTTGACCACCTGCGCGTTCAGTTCGAAAGTGGGATCATCGTGAGTTTGCAGGATGTAGGTCAGCGCATTGCGATAACCGGCCAGCGCTTGGTAAGTTTCCTCTTCGATGGTGTCCGGCTTTTCGTCGTCAACGATGGCCACGGCATCGCTTAGAGATGCGTTGATCCCCTCGATACTGTTGGAGCCCTGAAGCGCGCGCGCGAAAGTATTGCGGCGCAAGAAACCCGACCAGCGGTTCGGCGCCTGGGCCACACTGTAGCGGAGCGTTTCCCGTTGCTCGTGAATCAGCGTCAGGACTGCTTCGTCTTCTTCCTCCAGTTGTGGGGTCGCGTAGATCATGCCGGATATATAATAAAATTCAGTCTGAAAGTCAATTATTAATTATACTATAGACGGATAGTTTTTATATATCCCTCCATGACACCTGCCGAGACGACGGAACTAATAAGCCGTATTTTTTGCCCTATGCGCCCTGCGATTCTCTTTCCCTTGTTTGCCGACACCCGCTCTTTGCCGGGGGTGGGGCCGTGGCTGGAGAAAATGATCGCCACCGTGGCCGGGACGCGGCTGAAGGACCTCGTGTTTGACTTGCCGGTCGGGGTGATCGACCGTTCCTACCGGCCCAAGCTGATCCGGGCCGAGGAAGGGCGCATCGCCACGGTGACGGTGAATGTGCTCGACCACATCGCACCGCGCGACAAGCGCCAGCCCTATAAAGTGCGCTGCACCGACGACACCGCCGCGATCGAACTCATCTTCTTCCACGCCCATCCCGATTGGCTGAACAAGTCGCTGCCGGTCGGCAGCCAGCGGATCATCAGTGGGCGTGTGGAACGCTTCAACAACCGGCTGCAGATGCCGCATCCCGATTTCATCGCCGCGCCGGGCGAGGACATGCCGCTGCACGAGCCAGTCTATCCGCTGACCGAAGGGCTTTCCGGCAAGGTGCTGGGCAAAGCGATCCGCGGGGCGCTGGAAAAAGTGCCGGTGATGCCGGAGTGGCTCGATCCGGCTTACCAGAAACAGCGCGGCTGGCCGCCGTTTGCCGACGCGATCAAAAAAGCCCATGCGCCGGTGCATGAGGACGATCTGGCACCGACGACGCCCGAGCGTCAGCGGCTGGCGTATGACGAGCTCCTCGCCAACCAGCTCGCGCTGATGCTGATCCGCCGCCAGATGCGCGCCGCCAACAAGGGCCGTGTTTTGCAAGGCGACGGACGGCTGAAAGCAAAAGCGCTGGCGGCGCTGCAATTCACCCTGACCGAGGCGCAAGTGCAAGCCGTCGGCGAAATCGAAGCCGACATGGCCTCGCCCGCCCGCATGTTGCGCCTGTTACAAGGCGATGTCGGTTCGGGCAAAACCGTGGTGGCCTTCCTGGCGCTGCTCGCGGCGGTGGAAGCGGGCGCCCAAGGGGCCTTGATGGCGCCGACCGAAATCCTCGCGCGCCAGCACAGGACGGCGCTGGAGCCGCTGGCGGCCGCCGCGGGCGTGCGCATGGCAATTCTCACCGGCCGCGAAAAAGGCGCACCGCGCGAGGCGTTGCTGGCGGCGCTGGCGGCAGGCGAGATCGACATCTTGGTCGGCACCCATGCCCTCTTCTCCGACGACGTCGCGTTCAAGGACCTTGGCCTGGTGGTGGTCGACGAACAGCATCGCTTCGGCGTGCATCAGCGCATGACCCTGCAAGGCAAAGGCGAGCACGTCACCGATGTGCTGGTGATGACGGCGACGCCGATCCCGCGCACCTTGGCGCTGACCGCCTATGGCGACATGGATGTCTCGCGCCTCTATGGCCGCCCGCCCGGACGCCAGCCGGTGGATACCCGCGTCTTGCCGGCCGAACGGCTGGGCGATGTGGTCGAACGTCTGCGCACGGCGATTGCCAAGGGTGCCCGCGCCTATTGGGTGTGCCCGCTGGTGGAGGAGTCGGAAAAAATCGACCTCGCCGCCGCCGAGGAGCGCGCCAAGGAACTGCAAGCCACGCTCGGCCCGATGGTCGGCCTCGTCCATGGCCGCATGAAACCGGCCGAGCGCGATGCCGCGATGGCAAAGTTCAAGACCGGCGAATTGCAAGTGCTGGTCGCCACCACGGTGATCGAAGTCGGCGTCGATGTGCCGGAAGCCACCATCATGGTGGTGGAACATGCCGAGCGCTTCGGCCTCGCCCAATTGCACCAGCTTCGCGGCCGGGTCGGGCGCGGCAGCGGCAAATCGAGTTGTTTGCTCGTTTACGTGCCGCCGATCGGCGAAACCGCCAAAGCGCGACTGGCGGTCTTGCGCGATACCGACGACGGCTTCGTGATTGCCGAAGAAGATCTGAAGCTGCGCGGCCCCGGCGAACTCCTCGGCACGCGCCAAAGCGGCCAGCTCGAATTTCGCATGGCCGATATCGCCGTTCACGGCGATCTGCTGGCCGCCGCGCGCGACGATGCCGGGCTGATCCTGTCGCGCGATCCCGATCTCAAATCGCCGCGCGGCGAAGCCTTACGCGTGTTGCTCTATCTGTTCGGACGCGACGAAGCGGTGAAGTATCTGCGCGCGGGTTAGCGCTTCTCCGCCAGCGAGATCTGGGTGGCGGCGACCGTCCAGATGACGATGGCTTCCAGCCACGCGACCACCGGGCTCAGCCACAACGGATCGGTCTGGAGCGGCAGGAAGAGCGCCCGGCCGCTGTCGTAATGCATCCCGGCGACGATCGAAGGCAGCAGCGCGTAGAGTAGAAACAGAACGGCCAGCGCCAGGAAATCGCCGCCGCGCCGCCGCGCTACCATGTTCATCAGCACCACGATGGCGATGTCGCGGGTGACGAAGCCGAGCACAGCACCGGTCGTGGCCAGCTCGGGGCCCATCCCCGACAGGCCGAGCCGCAGCAGCAAAGCGATCGCGATCAGGGCGGTGAACAGATACGACATCAGCCAGCACGGCAGATGCGTCAGCGCGGTGCCGATATGGAATTTGCCGAATTCGCTCGCCAGCCAGCGCAGCTTGACGCGGCTCTTGGGCTCCAGGATCACGGTGAGATAGGCGAGAGCGGCCGCCACCAGCGCGGCCATGATGAGGCGGCGCGTGATCTCGTCGAAATGCCCGCCCGGCGATGCAAAAGCGCCGAAGCCCGCGGCATAGACCGTCATGAAAATCAGGAAGCCGAGCCACACGTAAGGCCCGTTGGAGAGTTTCAGTTCCAGCCGCATCTGGCGATAGCAGCCGGTTAGAATCCAGCCGGTGAAGACGGCCAGCGACGCGAGCAGAAAGCCCGCGGTCGGCAGCGTTTGCCCCCACCAGACGAGGTCTGCGGTCTTGGCAAAAATACCGATGGTCTCGCCGTCCGGGTTGGCGATTGCCCACACCGCGTAAGCAGCGGCAAGGCCGACGACCTGATACAGCAATATCTCGAACGGAGTGCGCCCCTGGCGGCGGCGCGCCGCGATCAGGCTGGCGAGCAGGCTGGCGGCCTGGGCGATGATGCCCATGGCGATCCAATAGACGATGTCGGTAAACGCAAACCCGGCGCCTTGGCTATTGATGGCATCGGCAGCGATCACGACGAGACAGATGATTCCGCCGAACCAGTTGTAGATGGTGGCGCCGAACAGCTTGCCCCACATCATCGTGCCGGGCCCGAGCGACGCCAGCCGCTGGCCGTCCCAGGTGCGCTCGCGGCTTTCGCCGACCACGCTGCGCGCGGCGTTGCGGGTGCACACACACACCAAGATGGCGGCAAACATGAAGCGCGCCACCGCTCCGGGATTGGTAACGCCGCCACTCAAGGCCGCCGCAAAAAAGGCCAGCGCCAGCACCGTGCCCATCACGACGCGGCGCAGCGGCGTCAGTTCAAGCCAGGCATTGCGCTGGAATTCCGGGTTCATTGGCTCATCCCCGTCTTTCCGGTCCCGCCCGCTTGCCCGCCCACCT
>JAATGK010000436.1 GCA_015654715.1 Alphaproteobacteria bacterium | reverse complement strand
CTCGCGCAAGGCGGTCAGGGCGCGATTGCGTTCGGCCTGGTTCATCTCGCCCGACAGCGACACCGCGGCGAACCCGCGCGACGCCAGCGCCTCGCCCAGCTTCTGCACCCCCATGCGGGTGGCGCAAAACACCAGCGCGCAGGCCGGATCGAGAAAGCGCAGCAGATTGACCACGGTGCGGTCCGCCTTGGCATGAGCGACGCGGATGGCGCGATATTCGATGTCGGCATGGCCGCCTTCTTCGGCCTTCAGTTCGATGCGGAAAGCGTCGCGCTGATAGTTGCGCGCCAACGCGATGATCGGTTTGGGCAGGGTGGCGGAAAACATGAAGGTGCGCCGCGTTTCCGGCGTCGCCTTGAGAATGAATTCGAGATCGTCGTGAAAGCCGAGATCGAGCATCTCGTCGGCTTCGTCGATCACCACGACCTTCAAGGCTTCGAGCCGCAAAGCGCCGCGTTGCATGTGATCGCGCAGCCGTCCCGGGGTGCCGACCACGATATGGGCACCGCGCTCCAATTGGCGGCGCTCGCGAATCGGGTCCATGCCGCCGACACACGCCGTCACCCGTGCCCCGGCATGGGCATAAAGCCAGGTCAGTTCGGTCTCGACTTGCAACGCCAGTTCCCGGGTCGGCGCGATGATCAGCGCCAGCGGCAAATCGGCGGGCGGCAGGGTATCGCCGTCGAACAACGTCGCGGCCATCGCCAGACCATAGGCAACCGTCTTGCCCGAGCCGGTCTGAGCCGAGACCAGCAGATCGCGGCCTTCGGTTTCGGGCGCCAGCACGGCGCTTTGCACCGGTGTCGGGGTGGTGTAGTCGCGCGCCGCCAAAGCGCGAGCGAAGGCGTCGGGAAGAGAGCGAAAAGTCAAAGGAATTCCTTGCGTGGGTCTGACCCGCTAACCGCGATGCCGGGGTGTCAGGAAAAATGAAACCAACGGACAGGCACGATCCGCCCGCCGTTATGACGTGCTATGTGGCCCGAAACCGTGACAAAACCAAGGCGGCCGCCAAAACGCCGCCGCTGCTGCCCGCGTTGGCCTGTAAATTTACCCTCCCCTTGAGGGCCGCCTTCGCTTTCAGCTTCGGCGTGCCGAGTGTGCCTCACTTGCCGCGGCGTAGCCAAAGGCAAAGACGGGAGGGTCGGAATTTTCGCGAGCGTAAGCGAGTGGGAATTCCGGGGAGGGTTAAGGGATTCCGTCAGAACGCGCCCTGCTCTACGCCGCGGCTCTTTTTGCGACGAGATTCTGGATCAGCTCGATTATTCTTTTTGCGTCAATCGGCTTGGCGAGCAGCGCAATGACGCCGGAGCGGTTGGCGAATTCTTCGGTCGTGAAATCGCTGCGGCCGCTGAAAAGGACGACCGGAACCGTGTTGCCACGCGCCTGCAAGGCGTCGAGAACTTGAAACCCGGAAATATCGGGCATGTGCAAATCGAGAATGATGCAGATCCCGACGGCGGGATCGAACTTCTGCAAAAAATCGCGCCCGAAGGCAAAGCCTTGGACGGTGAAGCCGTAACACTGCAAAAGCTCCTGCGTGGAATCCCGCACGTCATCGTCGTCATCAACGATATAGACAATCTGATCGTCGCCAAGCGGCATCTCGCACTCCCGATACTAGAATGGATAAGGCATACACCCCTTTTCCAATCCGCCAAAATGAGCATTGCGCCGAAACCGGCGTATACTACGGTCGTAAGCCATACATATTGTTATAACGAAAGGACCTTCGAACTGATCGGGTCGCCGCGGGGCGCCCAATTCGGCCGACTGCGTAGTTTCCGAACCTACACCCAGTAGTTGCGAACTACTACGGTTCACTCACGGAATTTGTGCCCATTCACTGCAACCGTACGCCGGTAATTCGATATTCTCGAATCCGGTGCTTTCCGGCACATGCAAAATGCCAAACCTGCGGCTGACAATGGCCGCTTTTGCGACGGAGTTGTCCTGCAATGACAAAACGAAACTGCACGATTTCGTTGTTCGATTGGGAAAGGCAAAGCGTATGGCTGGAGACAGCGACATGACCGACCCCGCCATCATGGACGGTCTGCGTCGGCAACAAGCGGCACTGGCGAATTTCGGCACCTTTGCGTTCCATGAACCGGAACTCGGCAAGATCCTGACCGAAGCGGCGCGCGTTTGCGCCGAATGTCTGCACGTGCCGTTCGCCAAAATATGCCGCTACCGCGATGAACAGAAAGACCTTCTCGTCGTGGCAGGCTGCGGCTGGAAAGCGGGTGTTGTCGGCAACGTCATCTCGAAGGCGGATGAAAGCTCGACGCAAGGCCGCGCCTTCGTCACCGGCAAGCCGGTCATTCTCGAAGACATCGCGAAAAACGCCAGCTTTGTCCTGCCGCCGTTCTATGCCGAGCATAAGATCGTGTCGACGGCGGACGTTCTGATCAAAGGCAAAACGGGGCCTTGGGGGGTTCTCGAAGTCGACAGCGCCGAACGCCGCGAGTTCAGCGAGCACGACGTCGTTTTCCTCACCGGCTTTGCCAATGTCGTAGCGGAAGCCGTGGCGACGACCGAGCGGACCGCCGCCATGCAAAGCGCCATCGAGAGCATGAAACACCTGATCGTCGAGAAGGATGCTCTGCTCGGCGAGCGGGCGGCGCGCGAGCTCAAGGTTCACGAACTGCAAATGGAATTGATTCATGTGTCGCGCTTGAACGCCATGGGTCAGATGACGGCCGCCATTGCCCACGAGCTTAATCAGCCGCTGGCGGCGATTGCCAACTATGTTGGCGTTGCCAAGATTTCGCTCGAAGCCAACCATATGGACAACGGCGCCATCCTCCGCCTCAAGGACTTGGTCGCCAAAGTCCAGCGCCAGACCTTGCGCGCCGGCAGCATCATCAAAAATCTCAAAGACGTGGTTGAAAAGCGGGAAAGCATCCGCCTTGAGGTGAACGTCGAGGACGTCATCAGGGATTCGCTGGCGATGGTGCTCTACGACGCCACCGACAGCAACATCACCATGAAATTCGAATTCGATGCCGTCCTTCCCAAGGTCCTGATCGACAAGGTGCAAATCCAGCAGATCCTGATCAACCTCATCCGCAACAGCGTCGAGGCCATGCATGACAGCAAAGAGCGCACGCTGACCCTGACGACGGTTGCGGGCGAAGCCGGTTTTGCCAATGTGATGGTGCGCGACACCGGAGCGGGGTTATCGCCCGAGGTCTTGCAACGCCTCTTCCAGCCGTTCAATACGACCAAAGCCAACGGCATGGGGCTCGGGTTGATGGTTTGCCAGACGCTGGCGGAAGCCAATGGCGGCCGCATCTGGCACGTCGAGGACAAAATAAAAGGCACCTGCTTCTGCCTCAGTCTGCCGCTGGCCGAGACGCAAGCGGAGGAACTGCATCCGGCGGCGGAGTAATGGCCGGGCGCCCTCACCCTCCCCTTGAGGGAGGGTCGAAATTTCCACGAGCGCAAGCGAGTGGGAATTCCGGGGAGGGGTATGTCGCGGCGGACATCACGACGTCCCCCTCCCCGAAAAATCTCCGCTTTCGCTGCGATTTTTCGACCCTCCCTCAAGGGGAGGGTAAAGGGATTCCGTCAGAACGGCCCCGGTTCCGAGCAAGTCGCAAAAACCCGCATTGCCGGGACCGCCGGTTGGGGCTATTGCCTGCGCCGGATGTAACTTAAGGGTCATCAATTATGTCACGAGAAGAAGACGTGCTGGCCGCGCTGGACAAACCGCGCGCGCTCTATTCGATCCAGCAGTTGGTCGACCCCAGCAACAAAAGCACCGACGCCTTGCAGGAATTGCTGATGCAGATGCGAACCGCCGGTAAAGTGAAGTTCAACATCAACACCGGCCGCTGGAGCAAAGCCTGAGACTTGGTTTTGCGCCAGCGCTCCGCACTGCTCAGGTCGGCCGCGTCAGGCCGCGTCTTTGTCTCGCCGGCCGAGACCTTCCGCCAGCAGCGACACCGCCAGCGTATTCAAACTGACCCCTTCCGCTTTGGCCCGCGCGGCCAGCCGTTGGTGCAATGACCGCGGCGCCCGCATGCGCCATTGGCCGGATGCATGGGTCGGTTCGGGCGGTTTGCGCCCCAACTGCCGCAACGTGGCAAGGACCGCACGCAGAGCCTTGCTGCCATCGGCAATCGCTGCTTCGACCGTAGCGCCGTCCCCCATGACGCCCGGCAAGTCGGGAAATTCGCAGAGATACCCGCCGCCGTCCTCTTTCGATAGCGGGCGGACTGTGAAGGTGTAGTCGATAACTTTGCTCATTTGCGCAACTCGCAACGGTCGATCATCTCGATAAATTGCTTCACGTAAACCGGCTTGATCGGTCGCCTGGCCGGAACGGTCAGCACGTCGCCACTCGCCCTCGCCGCTACGAACACCACATGACTGCCGCCGGGACTGCGCCACTCGATTTGGTAATGCGCCGCAATCGCTTTGAAGTCCTCAATCGTCCAGTCTCCGCGCGGATTGCGCCGCATCTTCTCCAGAAGCTTGAGCCGGACGGCCATGACGATATGGTACCGCTGGAGGTACCACTGTTCAAGGCCGGTCTGTGGCCGCGACGCCTCACTTGCGGCGCTGTGGTAACTACCGACGGTCACTTACCTTGACTTTTCACCCTTCGTTCCCCATATGCGGTCCCATAGGACGAGCGGCGCCAATACGGGCACCGCTGGGCGCTTCACGCGGCGCCCCTAGATAACCGGGCGCAGATTTGCGCCTATTAGGAGCGCATTTGAGTGAAGTGACGACCGCCGGCACGGACGCCGGTACGCTGGAAAATATCTCCCGGGACCTTTCTGTAAACCCTTCTCAAGCGGCTGAAATTCTTACCGAACCAGCTCCCGCCCCGGCCCTTGCCGAGGTCGCGGTCGAGCCCCCCTCCCGCTTCCCCAAAATCGCCGGCGAATGGTCTGCTGAGGCCCCGGTGGAACTGCCCCCCCCCTCCCCCCCAACGGAAATCGGAAACAATTCCGTTGTCGAGGAATCGGGTGATCCAGCAACAATATTAGTTGAACCCGAGTCGGTTGCGGCCGTGGGATTTGAGGGTTTGGGCCTGTCGCCGGAATTGCTGCATGCGGTTTCGGAAGCGGGTTACACCACCCCGACGCCGATTCAGGCCGAAGGCATTCCTTATGTCCTGAAACACCGCGATATCATCGGCATCGCTCAGACCGGCACCGGCAAGACCGCGAGCTTCACCCTGCCGATGATCGAGATGCTGGCGCGCGGCCGGGCCAAGGCGCGCATGCCGCGCTCGCTGATCCTGGAGCCGACGCGCGAACTCGCCGCCCAGGTCGCCGAGAGTTTCGAAAAATACGGCAAGTTCAACAAGCTCTCGATGGCGCTCTTGATCGGCGGCGTGTCGTTCGATGAGCAGAACCGCAAGCTCGACCGCGGCGTCGATGTTTTGATCGCCACGCCGGGCCGCCTGATGGATCATTTCGAACGCGGCCGGCTGATGCTTTCGCAGGTGCAAATCCTCGTCATCGACGAGGCCGACCGCATGCTCGACATGGGCTTCATCCCCGACGTCGAGAAGATCTGCAAGCTTTTGCCGTTCACGCGCCAGACGCTGTTCTATTCCGCCACCATGCCGACCGAAATTCGCCGCCTGACCGAGCAGTTCCTGTCGAACCCGGTACGGGTGGAAGTGACCCGTCCGGCGATGACGGCGGACAACATCAAGCAGGAAATCGTCGAGGTTCCCAACGACGATTGGGCCAAGCGCGAAGCTTTGCGCCTGCTCATCCGCGAAGCGGGCGAGATCACCAGCGCCATCGTCTTCTGCAACAAGAAGCATACCGTCGACATCGTCGCCAAATCGCTGACCAAGCACGGCTTCAATGCCGCTCCCTTGCACGGCGATCTCGACCAGTCGGTGCGCACCAAGACGCTCGACGAATTCCGCAGTGGTGAAGTGACGATCTTGGTAGCCAGCGACGTCGCCGCGCGCGGCCTCGACATTCCGGCGTGCAGCCACATCTTCAACTTCGATGTGCCCTATCATCCGGACGATTACGTCCACCGCGTCGGCCGCACCGGACGCGCCGGGCGGGCCGGCGAAGCCTATATGCTGACGACGAGCCTCGACGGCAAATGCGTCGAAGCCATCGAGAGGCTGACCAAATTCGTGCTGCCGCGCCGCAAGCTGGAAGGCTTGGCCGAACAGGTGCGCGAGCATCCGGCACGCGACAAGTCCCGCGACGATCGCGGCGGCCGTGGCCGCGACCGTGACCGTGGCCGCCGTGGCGATCACCGCGAGCACCCGGTCAAACCGCATGGCCAGGTCGCCTCCATGGAGCCTGTCAAGCCGGTCGAGCACACCGCGCCCGCCGAACTGCCCAAGGCCGCCGCCCAGCCGGTGCGCCAAGAGCCGGTACGCCAGCCGGACCGGCAAGATCACCGGAACGATCACCGCTCGGAACACCGCTCCGATCACCGCGGCGACCGCCGTCCGGAGCGCAAGCCCGATTTGGGGCCCAAACCCGAGCCGGTGCATTATGCCCAGGCGATGAAGCAATCGACCGCCGCCCCGCGGGTCGAAGTGACGCCGGTCGACGCCTCGCAACTGCCGGCTTTCCTGCTGCGTCCGGTCAAGCTGCCGAAAGCGCCGGAAAGGGCTGTCAAAGCCACCGCCAAAGCGGCGACGGCGGAAAAGCCCAAGGCGGCGGCAAGAAAGCCGCGGGCGCCCCGTAAGAAGGCGGTCAAAACCGAACCGAAAGCTGACGAAACCGGCGCCGATTAACGCTTTCTTACCACCCCCTACGCCACAGTGACGTCGCGCTCCGGTAGCAGGAGCGGTGCTGATAAAAATTGGGGAAGATGTTGGCAGCACCTTCGCGCGAGCAGGCTCTAGCTAAGACCGCCTTCGCCCTGATCGGCGACTGGAGCATTGCGCCCACACCCGAGAACTACGAGCTGTTCTATGTCTATGCCAGCGGCACCAACGTGACGCTGACGAAGATCATCGACGGCATGATCCGCGACAAGGCGCCGCTTACGGTGCCGGTGCTGCAAAGCCTGTGCGCCCAGTTCCTGTCGCGCGAGCGCACCGCCCGGACGATGGAAGACGTCGGCAGCGGCATCAGCGGCATGTTGGATGCGGTGCTGACCAAATTGGATCGCGCCGGCAAAGACGCGGGCGAATACGGCCGGACCCTGTCGGCGGCGAGCGGCGAACTCGGCGGCGCCCAGTCTCCCGCCGTGGTGGCCAAGATGGTCGAGCGCATCGTCGGTGCCACCCAGGCCATGGAAGTGCGCACCAGAGCGCTCGAAGGCGAACTGCAACGCTCGTCGGAACAGGTCAGCGAGCTCAAAACTCAGCTCGACACGGTGCGCAAGGAAAGCCGCCTCGATCCCCTGACCGCCCTCGCCAATCGCAAGGCGTTCGACCAGGAACTGACGTCGGCCATCACGGATGCGCGCCAAGACGGCACCTCCGTCGCGCTGATGATGTGCGACATCGACCATTTCAAACGCTTCAACGACACTTGGGGTCATCAGACCGGCGATCAGGTCCTGCGGCTGGTGGCGAATTGCCTGTCGGAGAACGTCAAGGGCCGGGATACGGCCGCACGTTACGGCGGCGAAGAGTTCGTCGTCATCCTGCGCCAGACCACGCTCGACGGCGCCGCCAAGCTCGCCGACCAGATCCGCGCCAATGTCGAGAACAAGAAGCTGGTCAAGAAGTCGACCGGCGACATCCTCGGCTGCATTACGATTTCGATCGGCGTGGCGCAGCTTCGCGATACGGATTCGGCGGAGCTTCTGGTGCAGCGCGCCGACCGCGCCCTCTATCGGGCGAAGAACACCGGCCGCAATCGCATCGCGATCGAATCCGAACTGGTTCCCGCGGCTGCCTCGCACGCCGCCTGACCGGCAGAACCCTCTTTCATCGACCGCCGTGATCGGCGCACATTGGCGGGCGTAGGCCGGTCAGGGGGCAATAGGTCGCGAAAGCGTGACTTGCGCGCCAAGGCCGCCCGTCCGCATCTTAACGGGTTCCATTTGTGGAGTTTTTTGCATGAATCGCCGCCTGATCGTTGCGGCCGCGCTGTTGTTGGCCGGCTGTACTGCATCGCCGCCGCCACCGCCGCCGGCACCGCTTCCCGGTCCCAAAGCCACGCTCGGCCAATGGGGCGTCGACCTCACCGGTATGGACCGTACGGTGAAGCCGGGCGACGATTTCTACATGTTCGTCAATGGTAATTGGTACAAAAAGGCCGTGATCCCGGGCGATCGTTCCGCAACCGGCTCATTCCAGAACCTCGCGCTCCTCAGCGAAACGCGCATGAAGGAAATCGTCGCCGGTCTGGAAGCCAAATCGGCCGATCAGCTTTCGCCCGAAGAGAAAAAGCTGCGCGATCTCTACGACGGCTTCGTCGATACCCAGGCCATCGAGGCGCGCGGGCTGCAGCCGGTCAAGGCCGACCTCACCGAAATCGCCAAGCTGAAATCGGCCAAGGACGTCGCCCGCCTCATGGGGACACCGCGTCTGGCCGCCGGCAGTATCTTCGGCGTCGGCATCGGCGTCGATGACAAGAACTCGACCAAATACAGCGTCAACCTCAGTCCCGAAGGCCTCGGCCTGCCGGATCGCGATTTCTACCTGCTCGACGAAGCGGGCATCGTCAAGGTTCGCGCCGCTTACAAGGTTTATCTCGCCACCATGCTGACGCTGTCGGGCGCCAGCGACGCCGACAAACGGGCGGAAAAGATTCTGGCGCTCGAAACCGAGATCGCCAAGTTGCGCTGGACTCGCGCCGAACAGCGCGATCCGATCACGATGTACCACCCGGTCGCCTACAAAGAGCTCAAGAAGCTGGCCCCGGCGTTCCCGTGGGATGCGTTCTTCTCCGAGACCACCATTCCGCTCGACAAGGGCGCTCGTGTGGTCGTCGTCGGCGAGAGCACCGCCATCGCTCCCTTGGCCAAGCTGTTCGCCAAGACACCGGTCAGCGTGTGGCGCGATTATCTGACGGTCCACTATCTGCACAACTACGCCGGCCTTCTGCCCAAGAAGTTCGACGACGCCGATTTCGCCTTCTACGGCGCGGCACTGGCAGGCCGGCAGCAGCAGAGCGATCGCGCCACCCGCGGCGTGCGCGCGTTGGACCGCATCCTCGGCGAAGCCTTCGGCAAGCTCTATGTCGCGAAGTACTTCCCGCCCGAAGCCAAGGCCAAGGCGGAACGGCTCGTCGGCAACCTGCTCAAAGCCTATGAAGCCGACATCAAGACGCTGCCCTGGATGAGCGACGTCACCCGCCAAAAGGCGCTCGACAAGCTGCATCAGTTCACGCCGCACATCGGTTATCCCGATACCTGGCGCGATTACGCGGCGCTTGAAATCAGCCGCGACGATCTCGTCGGCAACGTCAAACGCGCTGCGCTGTTCGAATGGAACCGCGATATCAAGCGCCTCGATCAGCCGGTCGACAAGAACGAGTGGGATATGACGCCACCGACAGTGAACGCCTATTACAGCCCGTCGTTCAATTCGATCACCTTCCCGGCCGCGATTCTGCAGCCGCCGTTCTTCGATCCCAATGCGGACGATGCGGTGAACTACGGCGCCATCGGCGTGGTGATCGGCCACGAAATCAGCCACGGCTTCGACGACCAGGGGGCCCAGTACAACGGCGTCGGCAATTTGGAGAACTGGTGGACCGACGGCGACCTCGCCAACTTCAAGACGCGCACCAAAATGCTGAGCGACCAGTTCGACGCCTATGAGCCGCTGCCGGGCCTGCACATCCGCGGTGGTGCGACGCTCGGCGAGAACATTGCCGACCTCGCCGGCCTGTCGATCGCCTACAAGGCGTATCACATCGCACTCGACGGCCAGCCGGCGCCGGTGTTGGACGGCTTCACCCCCGACCAGCGCTTCTTCCTCGGCCTCGCTCAGGTGTGGCAGTCGAAATTCCAGGAAGGCGACCTCAGAAGCCGCATTCTGTCCGACCCGCACTCGCCGGCGCCGTTCCGGGTCATCGGTTCGACCCGTAATATCGACGCGTGGTACGCGGCCTTCGACGTCAAGCCGGGCGACAAGTATTATCTGCCGCCGGAACAGCGCGTGAAACTCTGGTAATGCCCCACTTCGTCATGGCCGGGCTTGACCCGGCCATCCAGACTTCCGGTACGGTGCCGTGTTGGAATGGATGGCCGGCTCGGGGGCCGGCCATGACGAGATAAGGTACACAACACAGGACGTTCCAATGGGCGCCACGGCAAAACATATCCCGGCGGCGCTCATCGCCTTCCGCGCCTTGATGATCTTGGTCGTGCCTGTGCTTGGCTGGTATGGGCACGGCACTTTCCTCGCCCTCATCATTTTGCTCGTGACCTTGAGCGACATCTTCGACGGCATCATCGCCCGCCGTCTCGGCATCTCGACCGTCAATCTGCGCAAAGCCGATTCCACCGTCGACCTGTTCTTCTGGCTGGCGAGCATGACGGCGCTTTATTTCCTCCGGCCCGATGCGGTGATGCGCAATATCGTCATCGTCTTCTACGCCATCGCCGCCGAGGTCCTCGAACAGCTCATCTGCTGGCTGCGCTTTCATCGCATGACCGCCACCCACGCGCGCTCGGCCAAGTTCATGGGCCTATGTCTGCTGATCGGCATGATGGTGCTGGCGTGTTACGGCAGTTCGGCGATCGCCTTCTGGATCATCGGCATCGGCATCACGGTTTCGATCTTCGATGGCTGCGCCATCGTCGTGCTGCTGCCCAATTGGGAAGCCGACGTTCCCAGCGCCTGGGAAGCCTGGCGCCTGCGTCGAGGCCTGCCGGTACGACGGCACTGGCTGGGATAAAGCGAGGGGCGGCCTCACCCTCCCTCAAGGCTACGGAATTCACATTTTTATCCCTCTCCCCTTGTGGGAGAGGGTCTGCATGATGGGTGAATAATGCGGAATAGTTCAAAAGCAGACATTCGCACCGGATGTCTGCACCAGCTAAGGCGCTGATTTTCCTGTCACCGTTCTGCGGTGCGAAATTCCTGAGATGTGCACCGATGAGATGTCGACTATACCAAAACGGTCATCTGAGGTGGGCGGTTCTGGATTTACGAGTTACAGTTTCGCGAAACTCGGAACCGGGAAGAATTTCAGGCTGGGGACCACTTGATGCTGATCTTGATAGGTTTCGCGCTACTGATAGGCGCGACTGCGTTCTTTGCGATGGGCTCGGGCGCGGGCTGGAAGCTAACGGTCATCGCTGCCCTGGGCGGACAGATATTGGGTGTGGTCGTGATAGTCGGCCTGCACATGCTCATGCATGAGCCGAACTTTCACGCCATCGCGCTCGCCGTGCCGGTGCCTTTCGCCATTGCTGGTGCAGTAATCGGTGCAATCCGCAACAGAGTATCTTAGCTGAACCCACCTCAAGTCGATTGGACGTCCACCGTTGGGGAAATACGAGAAATGCCCACCACATATGCCTTTTTCTACCTATCGCAAAATTCTTGAATTTTGCACGGGCCGTCAAGGCAGCAGAAAAGTAGCCACACTTTCCACAAACCGGCACGCCGTTCGAACGGCCGCGCTGGCGCTGGCGGCCGACACGCGCGATCCCGGGCCGGTTTCATAGTCGGCGATAGCTTTGAGATTGTAGGCGCGACCAAGAAACGTCCGCAATTCAACGTCGATGCGCGGATCTCCTTTGGTCAATCGCCCAAACTCGCTCTGCACGGTCGCATGTTTTTTGAACACACGGCCATTCGTCTCGAAAAGAAAGGCTGAGCCGCATGCAATCCAGCCAAATATGCAGTCCGCCCTGCGTCCTCATTCAAACCGACGTCCAGCATCTTATTCGCGCGATCGAGAAGCTCCCGTGCTTTTTCAAGGAACGCGGCGGCTTGCGGCTTCACAGATCGACGCCTTCGGCACGAATTTCGTGCATGAGTGGCATGCGTGCATCGTTGTAGAAGCCGGCGCCATAAGGCATGGCGTGAATGAACCCGCCAGTCTCGTCAAGAATAGCCGTGCCAAGATCGGCAAGCCGGTTCATCTCCGCAAACCGGTCTGGCATGTCGCGAAGAAACACCGCGATATCGTAATCGGAATCCGGCTGCGCATCGCCGCGCGCGCGCGAACCAAACAACACAACACGCTCAAGCCGATCGCCGTACATTTCCGTCACGGCGGTGCGGAAGCGCATAAGTACCGGGTCGCTTGCGGCTGTGATTGTCATGCTAAACAATATAGCAGGTTCTGTTTTTTTGGCGCAAAGCGGACCTAGCCCCCACCCGGATCACTACGCTCTCCGACCTCCCCGCAAGGGGGAGGTTAAGGTCTGCCTCCCTCTCCGCCGTCCACCGCCACGGCTCCAGGTCTGCAACCGCGTCTCGCACCGAATAGTGCACAGCTTGCCGCACCCCCTTGAAGGTTCGTTGTGTGTTCCCCACATCGACTGTGATGTTTTTGTTGGAGGTGCTGGACCACCAGCGGCGAAGCTGTGTGTCGCGAACACGTGGATCCGCAAGCGACGCAATAGATCATCCAGGGTATGGGTGCCTCGGCTTGCGTGCACTCTAGGCCCGATGAGAGACGCACAATGTGCCTGTCTTGCCGCCGCTTGAATGCGACGCTCGCTGGCGCCGTGGGTCTGGGGCGCACCCCCTTTAGAGCGGACGTGTTCCACGCCCGCTCTTGGCGCATCTATTGGCGTCTTGGCAAAACGTCCTCGAAGTGAAATGTCTGTTGTTCGTGAACCCCGCGAGACCCTCATGTCGCGTTTTCTTGCGCGTACCGCCTGCCTCATCCTCCTGGCCGCCGCCGCCGCGGCCGCCGGGCCTGAAGACCGCAATTTCAAGGAATGCCCCAATTGCCCCGATATGATCGGCATTCCGGCCGGCAGGTTCGTCATGGGCAGTCCGGCACATGAACCCGGCCGCTTCGACGCCGAAGGCCCGCAGCGCATTGTGACGGTGAAGGCCTTTGCACTCGCGGAGTACGACGTCGCCAGCGAGGATTATCTCATATTCTTGCGCGCCACCGGCTATCAGCCGGAACCGTGCAACCGCCTTCTCAACATGCGCTGGCGCGTGCCGGACAAAGGCATCGCCCTTCCCCCTTACGACGAAGAGCCGGCGCGCTGGCCGGCGAGCTGCATCTCGTGGAAAGACGCCCGCGCCTATGTCGATTGGCTGAATCAAAAGGTGCGCGAAGCCCGGCCCGGGCTCACCAATCGCACTGGGCCCTATCGGCTGCCGAGCGAAGCCGAATGGGAATATGCCGCCCGCGCCGGAACCTCTACGGCGCGTTGGTGGGGCGATGCTGTCGGTAGCGGCAATGCCAACTGCAATGGCTGCGGCAGTTCCTACGATTTCCACGCCCTCTCCAATATCGACAGCTTCAAGCCCAATCCGTTCGGGCTTTACGGCATGCTCGGCAATGTCTGGCAGTGGACGGAAGATTGCTGGCACAAAGGTTACATCGGCGCCCCCGCCGACGCCCGCCCGTGGGCGGAGAAGAACTGTACGCGTCACGTCTTGCGCGGCGGCTCGTGGGACAACGTGCCGGTATTCGTGCGCTCGGCGGCGCGCATCGGGGCCGACGACAGCGGCGGCGAATTCGATTATTCGACTCTGGCCGGCTTCCGCGTCGCGCGCGATTTGCCCTGACGCGCTGAAGCGGCGGGCATGCAAACGGATTCCTCATCCTGCGGAGGCCGTTGGCCCTCGCCCTTCGCGACGCGAAGACAAAATCAGCGCAAATACGCCGCGGTTCCGCCGCAATCCTGCCCCTGAACAAACCCTAACGCATACTTACTTATAGGCGTTGAAACGATAGTTCTGGGGCTGAAGGGTATGAGAAAAGGCACACCAAGCATCTCGACGGCGGAAGTCGAAGAGAGCTTTTTGTTGCAAGCGCTACGTCGTCTGCGCACCCCCGAGCAACGCTACGTCTTCACGCTGATGGCCGACTTGATCAGCCACGGCATGTTGGCGGACGCGGAGACGGGCCGCGGCGGCAAAGAGTGAGGTCAGCGCAAGACGGCGCGCGTATCCAATAGCAAAGTGAAATGCATTTCCTTTGGGTAATCACCAGCGGGTAACGCGACCGGCGACGAAAGAAGAACGGCATTGCGCGCACCGATGGCGATATCGCGATAGACCGCATCGGTCTTGGCTCGCGCCTGCTCGACGATGTCCGCCGACGCAATGGTGCCGTCGCGCTTCATCACGACGGCGATCTTGACGGTGATGGACCGGTTGGCCGCGCGCACCAGATTCAGCGTCCAGCGCCGCAGCACCTGGGCCAGCACATAATCGCGGATGGCATAGGTCGCGGCATCGCCGGGAGCGCCGTTCGAGGCGTCGACATTGGAGACGCCAACGCCTTCGCCGAGCTTGAGCGGACTGTCCGGCTGCTTCAGACGCGCCAGCGCCTTGAGTTTGGCTTCCAACGCATCGACCGGTTTTTTGCCTGTCAGCGAGGTTGCCTGCGGATTGGGGCTCGCAGCCTCTTGCGGCCGCCCGGCTTTCTGCTGCGGGATGGGCGAGCGCAGCTCGGCCGGCGGTGAACGCGTTTCATCGCCGAGGCGGATCAAATCGACCGGCAGGAACACCGGCTGGGCCGCAGGTTTGATCGCCAATTCGGTCGTGTGACGGGCGACCACCACCAGAGCCAGAAATGCCAGCAATCCGTGCAGCGCCAGCGACACCAGCACGCCGGTTCCGTTCGCCTTGGCGGTGCGGCGCCCGGCGGCAAGCACGGTTTCG
>JAATGK010000069.1 GCA_015654715.1 Alphaproteobacteria bacterium | reverse complement strand
CTTCATCAGCCAACTTTACGGTCTGGCAGGCGCCATGACGAGGGTCTCACCCTCCATCACCACGGTCTCGCCAACCTTGCAGACGAAATCGCACACGACGCGGCGCTTCGGCAGAACTTCGCGAACAGTACAAATGGCGGTGACGATATCGCGGATCCGCACCGGCGCCTTGAAGTGAGTCGTCAGGCTGAAGACGGCGGTCCCGGGTCCCGGCAGCTTGGTCCCGAGCAAAGCGGAGACGTAACTCACGGTAATAGCGCCATGGGCGACGCGGCCGCGGAAGATGGTCTTGCGGGCATAGGCTTGGTCGAAGTGCACGGGGTTCATGTCGCCGGAGATGCCGCCGAACAACTCGACGTCGCGTTCGCTCACCTGTTTGGTGTAGCTCTCGGACATGCCCGGTTTCAGTTCGTCATAATAAACAGTCATGGCGCTCTTACCATTTGAGGACATCGACAGCGGCACGCGCCTTGAGGCGATGACGGGCGAACAATGCGGCGAGATTCTCGTTGGTGAGATTCCCAAGTTCGTCCTTGTGCAGACCATAGGCGACGAACAATGCGTCGAGACCCATCACATTGGCGCCGGCCATATCGGTTTCGAGGGCGTCGCCGATGACGAGAATACGCTGATCCTTGCCGCCTGCCGCCGCAATGGTGGTTTCATAGATCGGCGGCTCGGGCTTGCCGTAATAGACGACCGGCCCGCCGATCTTCTCATAAGCCCGCGCAATGCCGCCGGCGCACGGCACCAGCACCCCGGCGCGCGGCGCGTACAAATCGGGATTGGCGCAGATCATCACCAGCTCGCGCGCCTTCAGCGCCTTCAAGGTATCGGCGTAATCGTCGGGTGTTTCGTGGTCGTCGTCGAACAGACCGGTGCAGAGCACAACCTCGGCCTTATCGGGGCCGACAAGTTCGATGTCGAGGTCCAGGAAAACGGGCTGGTCGCGTTCCGGGCCGATGTGCATCATCTTCAGCGAAGCGCCATGGGCCCGGCGGACGAGTTCTTCGCGCGCCGAACCGCCGGAACTGACAATTTCGTCATAAGCCTCGTCGGGGACGCCGAAGCCGCGCAACGACTCGGCGATTTCGGCGGGCGGACGCGGCGCATTGGTCAGCAGCACGACACGGCCGCGGGTCTTGCGGAAGTTCGTCAGCGCTTCCACAGCCGGCGCATAAGCGCGCACGCCGTCATGCACGACGCCCCAGACATCGCAGATCACGGCATCGTAATCGCCGGCGATCGCGGCAAGACCGGACACAAGGACAGGAGAACCGTTCATCAATCCACAGCTTGGCTTACGCGCGACGGGGCGCGAGATATCTTTGGTCGCGCTTCCGATCCGAAAACCGGTGTCCACTTTTCGGGAAGCGTTCCCCCGAAGCCTATAGCGGGAACTATCCGCGTCCTCAAGGCACGGACGCAGATGTGGCGAAAATGCCCGAAATCAGGCCGACCGGCGCAAGGGGATAACCGGCGCCGACGGCTTGTCGATCTCCTTGATGGTCTCGCCGCGGACCGCACGCGGCTCGCCGAATAGATAGCCTTGTGCGAAATCGACTGCGTAATCGAGGAGTTGCACGACGGTTTTCTCGTCCTCGACGCGCTCGGCGATGAGGTTGAGGCCGTGGCGCGACAGCAGGTTCTTGAAGTCCTCGGCGGCAACCAACGCGCCGGCAGCGTTCATGCCCTTGGTCAGCATGTCGGCACGGACCTTCAGATACGAGAAGCCGGTGTTCTTGAGCTTACTGTAATCGAGCGCCAGCGTCTTGATGTTGTCCATCGACAAGGCAAATCCGAGCGCGCTGAGCGCCTTCAGATTGGCTTCGCCCGAACGCCCCGCCCGCAGCACGGCTTCCTGCGCGAACTCGAACACGATCTGTCCCGACAGATCGCGATTGTGCTGCATGTATTCGAGGAATTGCGGGAAGAACTCGGCGTCGCGCAGGGTGTCGCCGGAAATGTTGCAGAACACGCCGATGCCGCGGTTCTTGGTCATCAGGCGGCGCACGATCTGCACGCAGCGGAACAACAGGAGGTTGTCGACCACGCTCATCAAACCGGCGGGCGCCGCGATTTTGATATACTGGGCCGGCATGATCACCGAGCCGTTCTCGGAACGCAGGCGCGACAACGCTTCGTAGAAACGAACCTTGCGCTGCGGCAGGCTGACGGTCGGCTGCAGATAGAGATCGACGCGGTTTTCTTCCAGCGAGGCGCGGATCATCTCCAGCAGCTCAGGCTCGGCGACGGAGTCCAGATTGGCCGGCGCACCGGCAGGACGGCCGCCCGCTTCGTGACGCGCTTTGTCGGAAATCTTCGAGGCAAATTCCTTCATCAGGCTCTCGAGCACCTGCAGCTCGGAGACGATCTTCTTGTTCTGGGCGTGGGAGCGCGCTTCCATGGCTTTGCCGACGGCATCCATCCGCGCCTGGGTCTCGGCCAGCGCCTTCTGAACCGCCGCACCGGACTTCTTCAGGCCAACGATTTCCTTCTTATGCTGCCGCACGAAGCGGCGGCGCAGCACCGAGCCGTCGATCTGGCACATGACCAGAAACGAGATGAACCCGCTGGCGATGCCGATCGGCAACGTCTGCATCAAGCCGGCAAGACAGCCGATCGTGGCGCTCGCCAGCATATAAATGACGATGAGAAGAATCCTAACCATGGCCCGTTACCGCTTTTGGACCGGTAACCATTGCCTACCCCACGTTTCCAAGTCGTTAACCAAGGGCAAATTTGGCAGGGGTCAGAAATCGGGGTGTTTCAACAGATGGGCGGGAATGGCCAATCCTGCCCCAATAGCTGCCAAGGTAAACAAGACGCGCAACAAATACTCGATGGCGGTCAGGATCACGGCGGCATTTTCGGGGTGCGGCGTGGTGACCGCCAGCGCCCCCAGGATGGCTTGGCCGAAGAAGGCACCCGGTACCATCGGGATACAACCGGTCAGCGCCACGGCGCTGCCGCGAGGCCCCAGCGGGCGGCGCAAGACGTTGGCACAGATGCTGGCCGCCAAGGCCGCCACGAAGGAGGCCGCCTCCAGGCTCCATTGCAGATCCAGACCCAGCGTGCGCACGCCCAAGGCCAAAGCGCCGGCGGCCGCACACCAAGCCAGCGAACGCAAGCCGACGTTGAACAAGACGCCGAACCCGGCGGCGGCGACGGCGCCGAAAAAGGCTTGGTGCAGGAACTGCAGTTCGCCGAAGGTCAGCTGGGGCATTAGTGTATCCCCAGCAAGGTTTCGGCGAGCCAAACGCCGCAGGTGGCGAAGATCATCACCATCAGCACCGACACGGCGCGGGCGCTGCCCATGGAAGGATAGCCGTCCATGATGTCGGTCTGGGCATTGGTGGCCGGAACGCCCGGCACCAAGAGCAGGATCGCGGCCATCATGGCGAGGTTGACCGTGGTCGAACCGAGCAGATGCGCCCCTGCCCCGGCCGTGCCCGCCGCCACAAAAGCGATCGCCGCCGCCACGACGTAGGTATTGACGCCGCGCCGATGCAACAACATGCGCAGCGCCTGCCCCAGGCCGCCGCCGACAAACACCGGGCCAAACGCCAGCCAATCGATGCCGAGGAGGCGCCCGAACGCGGCGCACGCCATGCCCACGGCCAGCGCCACGAGCCAAAGCGGATGGCGCGGGGTGGTTTTGAGCAGGCGATTCATCTCGGCCTCGACCTCGTCGACCGTCATGGTGCCTTTGGAAACGCGCACGGCGAGCGCGCGCATGGCATGGTCGAGGCGATGGTTCACCCCATGCGAGCCAATGGTAATCATGCGGGTGATGGTGTTGGCGCCGCTCCTGACCGTGATTTCCTGCGAGGCGTAACCGGTGCGAAGACCGACCGGCTCGACCCCAAGGCCGCGCGCCACCAGGGTTGCACCTTGAT
>JAATGK010000345.1 GCA_015654715.1 Alphaproteobacteria bacterium | reverse complement strand
GGCACTTGGCACTTCCGCACCACCTCCAACGCCCGCGAACTCGACGGCAAGACCGGTTCGTTCGACGTCGCACCGGCGGGCCCGCACAACCACGGGCCGGTGGCGGTGGCGAACACCTTCCACTTTGCCTATGCCGACGGCACCCCCTATTTCCCGCTCGGCACCACCTCCTACGCCTGGACGCACCAGAGCGACGCAGAATGCGGCCTGACGTTGAAGACGCTGGCCACCGCGCCGTTCAACAAACTGCGCTTTGCAGTGTTTCCCAACGCCGAAGTCAGCAGCATCCCGCTTTATCCGTTCCTGGGGGCGCCGCATGCCTGGGATTACACCCGCTTCAATCCCGCCTTCTTCCGCCGGCTGGAATATTTCGTGGGACGGCTGCGCGACTTAAGCATCGAAGCCGACATCATCCTGTTCCACCCTTACGACATGGGCAAATGGGGTTTTGACGTCATGCCGCCGGAGGTGGACGAGCGCTATCTTTCTTATCTGATCGCGCGTCTGTCGTCGTATCGCAATGTGTGGTGGTCGCTCGCCAACGAGTACGACATCATCAAATCCAAGACCGAAGCCGATTTCGACCGCCTGTTCCAGGTGGTGCGCGCGGGCGATCCCTATGGCAGCCTGCGGTCCATCCATCACCTGCACAAGATCTACGACAACAGCAAACCGTGGGTGACGCACGCCAGCTTGCAGAACGGATCGGCGGTGGAAGACGACGGCCGCGCGATGCTCTATCGCGATGTCTGGCGCAAGCCGGTGGTGTTCGACGAGGTCAAATACGAAGGCAACGCCGCCAAGCGCTGGGGCAATCTTACCGGCAAGGAGATGGTGCGGCGGGTGTGGACCGGCACCGTCGGCGGCACTTATGTCGGCCATGGCGAAGCGATCGAAGACGGCGAACATCGTACCTTCCTCGGCGACGGCGGCCTGCTTCGAGGCGAAAGCCCGGCGCGGCTGGCGTTCTTCAAGAAGATCATCGAGGAAGGCCCGCTTGCCATCGATCCGATCGACAAATGGCAGGACCGCCACCTCGGCGGCGTGCCGGGGCGCTATTACCTGCGCTATTTCGGCTGCGACACGCCCAAGGAATGGCCGTTCGTGCTGCCCAAGGACGGCGTGACTGCGGGCCAGAGTTTTGCGGTGGATGTGATCGACACCTGGAACATGACGGTGGCGGCGGTACCTGGGACTTTCACCGTGCGCAAAGCCGACGATTACAGCTACACCGCCGACCGCGCCGTGCCGCTGCCGCCGAGGCAGTATATGGCCCTGCGCATACGTCGCGTGTCGTAGCGGCATATCAATCGCGCTTGCACCGGACCGCGGCCGGGGCCATTTGATTCCCTGGTAGCGATTTCGGAGTCGACCCATGACCAATGCCGCAAAATCAGGCACTTTCAAAATCGGTGGCGAACTTGAGGTTGTCCGCCTCGGCTTCGGCGCCATGCGCGTCACCGGACCGGGCATCTGGGGCGATCCCACAGACCCGATTGAGGCCCGCCGCACGCTGAACCGGATTCCCGAACTTGGTATCAATTTCATCGACACCGCTGATTCCTATGGACCGTCGGTCTCGGAAGAACTGATCCGCGAGACGCTGCATCCCTACGAGGGCCTCGTCATCGCCACCAAAGGCGGATTGGTGCGGCCCGGCCCCGAAATATGGAATCCGTTCGGGCGGCCCGATTATCTGATCCAGGAAGCCCATCTCAGCCGCCGCCGTCTGGGCGTGAAGCGGATCGATCTGTGGCAATTACACCGCATCGATGCGAACGTGCCGCGCGGCGAACAATTTGCCGCCATCAAATCGCTGATCGACGACGGCGTGATCCGCTTTGCCGGTCTGTCGGAAGTATCGGTCGCGGAAATCGAAGCGGCCCGCGCCGTCTTCCCGGTCGCCACCGTGCAGAACCGCTACAACCTCGCCGACCGTACGTCGGAGGCAGTGCTCGATTACTGCACCAAGAACGGGATCGGTTTCATTCCGTGGTTCCCGCTGGCGGCGGGCAGTCTAGCCAAGCCCGGCACAGTGCTTGATGCCATCGCCAAGAAACACCATGCGGCGCCGAGCCAGATTGCGCTGGCCTGGGTCTTGAAGCGCAGTCCGGTGATCCTGCCGATCCCCGGAACCGCCAAAGTCGCGCATCTGGAAGAGAACGTCGCGGCGGCCGATATCGTGCTCAGCGACGAAGAATTCGCCACACTCGACAAAGCGGCGAGGAAATAAACACCACTTGTCATTCCCGGCCGAAGATCGCGCGGAGGCGCGATCGAAGGGGAAGGGAACCCAGGTTGTGAAACATCTCTGCAGATAGAAAAAAGGCACGGCATCTTCTTTGGCGCCGTGCCTTTTTCATCACCTGGGGTCCCCTTCCCTTCCCCGTCCTCGCGCTCCGCGCTACGCCGGGTCAGCCGGGGATGACAGACGGGTTTACTTCCCGCCCATGAAATCGCGTTTGCCGACGTCGACGCCGGCGTGGCGCAGGATGTCGTAGGCGGTGGTGACGTGGAAGAAGAAGTTCGGCAGCGCAAAGCGCGTCAGGTAATCGGCGCCTTTGAGTTCGAGTTTGCTGGTGCGCATCTCGAGAACGACGTTCTTGTCGTCGGAGCCGTCGATCTGGGCGGGCTTGAAGCCTTGCACGTAAGCAAGCGTTTTGGCGATGCGCGCCTGCAATTCCGCGAAGGTCGCTTCGGTATCGGCGAAACTCGGAACCTCGACGCCGGCGAGCCGCGCGACCGAGCCCTTGGCGTGGTCGCTGGCAATCTGCACCTGGCGGGCGAGCGCGTACATGTCGGGAGAGAGCCGTGCCGTCACCAGCACCGAGGGCTCGATCTTTTTGGCGGCGCAATGCTCCTCCGCCTTCTTCAACACGCCCGCAAGCGCGGTGAGAAACTGCACGTAGACTGGAACCGACGCCGAATACATAGAAATGGACATATTAGGACTCCCTGAAGTTGGCGCGGACATTAGTGCGCCGGCCGGGCAGTGGGAACCGGTTTTCACACATACCAGAAGGTCAGTAAGGCGCCCCCGCGTTACAACCCGTCCATAACAAGATGGGCTTGCGGCACTCGGCCATGCCCGCGACAGGAGAACAAACTGTCGCAAGGCGCGTCATCAACAGCCAAATTCCATCAATTTATGATGCGGGACTGTCACACTCCTGAGTCAAAGATCACACCTTGCGAGTCATGAAGGGGTTGATCCGATGAAATTACGCGCCGCTTTGCTTGCCTTCACGCTTCTGGCCGGAGCGGCCGAGGCCGGGCCGGTGTTGATGATCTCGCTCGACGGGCTGCGTCCCGCCGACGTGATCGAGGCCAACAAGAAAGGTCTCAATCTGCCCGTCCTCTCCGCCTTCCTGAAAGAAAGCGCCTATGCCAGCGGCGTCAAAAACGTGCTGCCGACCGTCACCTATCCCGATCACACCACGCTGATCACCGGCGTGTGGCCCGATAAGCACGGCATCAGCAACAACGAGACATTCGATCCGACAGGGGCCAACTACCAAGGCTGGTATTGGTACGCCGAGGACATCCGCGTGCCGACGCTGTGGGATGCGGTGCATGACGGCAAGGGCGTGGTCGGCGCCGTCGGCTGGCCGGTATCGGTCGGCGCGCTGTCGATTGACTACAACGTGCCGGAATATTGGCGGGCGCAGAATGCCGAGGATTTGAAGCTGATACGTGCGGTATCGACGCCCGGCCTGATCGGCAAGCTCGAAAAGGAAACCAAACTGCCGCTCGGCGTCTTGTTCGGCGAGGAGCCGCGGAACGACGTCGGCCGCACCGCCTACGCCATCCAGATCATCGCCGACAGCAAGCCTCAGCTCATGACCGTGCATCTGGTCAGCCTTGATCATTATCAGCACACTTATGGCCCGGATACGGCGGAATCGAAGCGGGCCCTGGAAGGCCTCGACGCCGACGTCGGCAAGCTGATCGCCGCGGCGAAAGCGGCCGATCCGACGGTGACCATCGCCATCGTCTCCGACCACGGCTTCGCCCCGACGCATGCGGGCGTCTACCTTAACGAGGCCTTCGCCGAAGCCGGGCTGATCAAGCTCGACGAACACGGCAAGCTGGTATCGTGGGACGCTTATCCCTGGAACGCCGGCGGTTCGGCGGCCATCGTGCTGGCCAATCCGAACGACGAAGCGGTGAAGGCGAAAGTGGTGGCGGTGCTGACCAAGCTTGCCGCCGATCCCAATTCCGGCGTCGCCCGCTTCATCGACAAGAAGGGCATTACCGAGCGCGGCGGCGCCGCCAATGCCTCGTTCTGGGTCGATTTCAAGATCGGCTATTCCGGCAGCTCCAGCTTCACCATCTCGAAGACCTTCACCCTGAAAGGCACGCACGGCTATTTCCCCGACAACAAGGAAATGCGCGCCACCTTCATGATCGCCGGTCCCGGCATCAAGGCGAAGAAGCTGGGCGAAATCGACATGCGCGACATCGCCCCGACGCTGGCGAAAATCCTCGACGTCCCGCTGCCGAAGGCCGACGGCAAGCCGCTGTTCTGAGGTAGAGTATCGCTTTCCGGCCTTAGACTCGTCGGGACGGGAGGCGAAAATGCAACGTCGTACAGTGCTTATCGGCGGAGCCGCCGTTCTGGCCGGCTCCGCGGGGTTTGGCGTGTACTCCGCCGCGCGCGCAACGGCCGGTTACGCAGCCTACAGCACGCAACTGCGTCGTCCGCTCGATCCGCACGGCGGCGTCGCCGAACTCGTCCGCCTGGCGACGCTGGCGCCGAACGGCCACAACACGCAGGGCTGGCGCTTCCATAGCAGCGGCCGCGCGATCACGATCACGCCGGATTTTTCCCGCCGCACGCCAGTGGTCGATCCCGACGATCATCATCTGTTCGTCTCACTCGGCGCAGCGGCGGAAAATCTTGCAATTGCCGGTACCGCACTGGATATGTCGGGCAATGTGGCGGTGGGTAACGATGGCGCGATCCGCTTCGCCTGGCAGAGCGGCACCGCCAAGGCCGATCCCCTCGCCAGCGCGATTGTGCGACGGCAATCGACACGGTCGCTCTACGACGGCCGCCCGCTCGATGCCGGAACGTTGACGGCCTTGACGGCGGCGGGGCAGCGCGACGGCGTGCGGCTGGTGTTGCTCACCGAGCGCAAGAAAATCAATGCCGTGCGCGATCTCGTCATCGCCGGCAACGACCGGCAGATGTCAGATCCGGCCTTCATCGCCGAGTTGAAACAGTGGCTGCGCTTTTCGCCTGCAAGCGCCATTGCCCACGGCGACGGGCTGTATAGCGCCGCGAGCGGCAATCCCGCCCTGCCCGATTTTCTCGGCCGCCCGGCGTTCGATCTGGTTTTCAAGCAAGCATCGGAGGCCGCCAAATACGCCAAGCAGATCGACTCTTCGGCAGGATTGGCGATTTTCTTCGGCGAACGCGCCGATCCGCCGCATTGGGCAAACGTCGGCGGTGCGGCGCAGCACTTCCTGCTCGAAGCCACGCATCAGGGCCTTGCCTGTGCCTTCATCAATCAGCCGGTGGAAGTGGCGAGCCTCAGGCCCACACTGGCAGCCCTGGTCGGCGAAAAGGATCTCAGGCCCGATCTCGTCATCCGCTTCGGCCGTGCGCCCGCATTGCCGTTTTCGCCGCGGCGGCGCGTCGGCGACGTTCTGACCACGGCGTAGGTCGCGGTAAGCTGCAGTTCTGGCGCGCAACGCTTTGCCGCCCCTTGGAATTTCGGCATATTGCATCGTTCGAATCAGGGCGGCATGGATCACACGGCAGCGGACGGCACAGCAGCGGCCGCGCATCACAGCTACGGACGGGCAAAGGTGCCGCCGGTTTGGGTGCTGGGCATGAGCTACGCTCCTGTCGGCATCGCCTATTCAGTGACCTTGGTGGCGCTGCCCCAACTCTTGGCAGCCGACAACGTGCCCGATTCCGTCGCGCCCTGCCGCCGATTTGATCAAGTCAGGCGGCAGCGGAAACCGGATCGTCGATGCCCACGAGGTAGAGCTTCATCACTTCCATCGAGCCGTAGAAGTGCAGGAAATAGGCGTTGTCGAGTTCGCGCTCGACCAAGAAACCGACGGCGGCGCGCAACTGGGCGACATCGCTGCAGTTCCATCGCCAAGTGTACATCACCAGCGATTCGTGAATGCCCCAGTTGAACCGTGGCACCAGTTCCTGCGCCAAGCCGCGTACGATCATCTCGTGCGACAGGAGCGGCTGTTCATAGAGCTTACCGTATTGCGTGCCCTTATAGACGTCCCGGAACAGCTCATTGTGATGGGGCGGCGAAAGCACCATCACGCCGGTGTTGTACATCACGTCGTGGACCGGCAGGCCGTCGCCGAGATATTGCTTGTAGGTTTCCTCGGTCCAGACCATCTCGGCCATGTCAGCCTGGAATTGGACGCCATGCAGCCGTTCGATATAGATCTGCCTTTCGGCCTGCGACAGGCGCCCGCCATTGATGCAAACACCGATCTTGGCCGGGTCGGCCGCATATTCGAAAATGTTCAGCGCGCGGGGTGAAATCAGGATGTCGGCATCGAGCCATAACAGACGCTGATAATGCTGCGCCCACGGCTGATCGAGGATCAGCAGCTTCTGCCAGGCGGGCGAGCGCGCCAGCGCCATTTCGCTGTCGTCGATGCATCCGGTAAGGACGACGATATCGGCCTTCCAGCGGGCCGCATAATCTTCCCAGCACGGCCGGCAGACGCGTTCCCAGAGCTTGCTATAAAGCTCGCCGATGGCGGCCGTCACAATGAGGTAGGGATTTCCCGTGACCGGCAGCGCCGCATTGGCCTTGTCGACATAGAACAGCATCACCCCACCTGCCCGCAAATCCACCGCAGGCTAAGTGCGGTATGATTAAGCGGTGGTGAATTCCTGGCTCGCAGCACTTACCATTCGCCGCGGGGAAATACCTATCAGGCCGCGTCCGCCAGTTTCGCCAGCGCGGTAAGAACGCCTTTGACGCCCTTGAGACGCGCTTCGGGCGTGTCCCAGTTGCGCACGATCACCACTTTCTGGTCGGGGCGCACTTTCATGGTGCCGGCGTGATCGCTGAT
>JAATGK010000192.1 GCA_015654715.1 Alphaproteobacteria bacterium | reverse complement strand
TGTTCTTCAAGATCGCCGCGACGGCGGTAAAGTGAGAAAGCGTGCGCAAGCCGCAACGAGCTTCTGCGCCGTGGCGAAGGTCAAGCGGCCGCGCCATTGCGCGCAAACCCTGCCATCCGAGGCGATGGATCGTGCATAGGGAAGAATGCCGTCGCGATCGCCGACCGCACGCAAAATCGCGCGCGGCGTCGGTTCCCGGCCGGCAATGGCGTCTTCGGTCAGGCGAGGGGAGGCGTTCTTCAGATCGGCCCGGGCGCGAGGCTCTTCACTCACGATCACGATGCGGACGCGCGCGCCATCCTGGCTGGCAAATTCCGCTACGGCCGGCAGCTCAAGGCGGCAGGGCGCACAGCTCGGCGCGTAATACACTTCCAAAATGGGCGGCGGAGCCAAAAGCACGAGAGACAATCACCTCAAAGGACGCTCGCAGGTTAGCTGATTATCGCGCCTGCTGTCATCTCGCTGTTTTCGGTCGCGTGCCATGATATCGACGCAACGACGATAAGGAGCTTGCCATGCCCCATCGCTCAACCCGCCGCTTGTTCCTCAATCAGGCCGTCCTCTCCGCCGGTGCAGCGATTGCCGCTCCAGCGCTCATTGGGCACGCCGCATTCGCCGCATCGCGATGGGCCAGTGATCCGTTCCGTCTGGGCGTCGCTGCCGGAGCGCCAACGCCGGATGGCTTTGTGCTATGGACGCGGCTGGCGCCGGTGCCGCTTTCCACCGATCTGCAAGCGCCGGGAGGACTTTCCGGCCCATCCATCCCCGAAATCGCCGCGGACGAGGCCATGCGCCATGTGGTGCGCCGCGGCACCGCGACCGCAGACGCCGCCTATGCTTATTCGGTGCATGAGGAGGTCAGGGGGCTTTCGCCTGGCAGGTCCTATTGGTACCGCTTCATGGCCGGCGATGCCTCAAGCCCGATGGGGCGGGCCATCACCGCTCCGGCGCCGGGCGCCTCGGTCGACCACTTGTCTTTCGCCTTCTTCTCCTGTTCGCATTACGAACACGGCTATTTCAGCGGCTATCGCCACGCCGCCGAAGAGACACCGGATTTTGCCGTGTTTCTGGGCGATTATATCTATGAATATGTTGAGCAAAAAAGACCGGTGGTCCGTCATCATTCGGACGGGGTGGAATGCATCACCCTTGGCCAATACCGCAACCGCTATGCGCAATACCACACCGATCCCGATTTGCAGCGTTTGCATGCGACCACACCGTCGCTCGTGACTTGGGACGATCACGAAGTGCAGAACGACTACGCCGATCGCTGGTCGCAGACCTTTGACGATCCCGCGGTCTTCTTGGCGCGGCGGGCAGCGGCATATCAGGCGTTCTACGAACACATGCCGGTGAGACCGGTCTTCTCGAAGCCGCACGGCGCCGCCATGCGGCTCTATGATCGCTACGATTTCGGCGATCTTCTGCGCATCAATCTGATCGATGGGCGCCAATACCGCTCGCGCGAGGCCTGTTATCGCCAGCCCAAGATGGGCGGTCATGTCGAAACGGCCACGAGCTGCCCGGAGCTGCTCGACCCTTCCCGTTCCATGATTGGAATGGAGCAGGAAGCATGGTTGTTTGACGGCTTGGCACGTTCGCCGTCGCGCTGGAACGTGATCGCCAATGACGTGATGATGGCGCGGCTGAAGCAGCGTACGCCCTCCGGCGAAATGGGCTCCTGGACCGACGATTGGAACGGGTATCCCGCGAGCCGGGCGCGAGTGCTGCAGCATATTGCCGATTCCAAACCCGCCAATCCGGTGGTGATCACCGGCGATATTCATTCCTTCTGGGCCAACGACCTCAAGGCCGATTTCGACAATCCCGCATCGCCGACGCTGGCAACCGAATTGGTCGGGACGTCCGTCAGCTCACCGGGTCCCGATTACGAGACCTTCAAAACCTATCTGCCCGACAATCCGCACATCAAGTTCTTCGAAAGCCGCAAACGCGGTTATGTCGGAGTCGATCTGAAACCCGGTCTTTTGACGGCACGATACCGTGCGCTGTCGGATGTCACCGATCCCAACGCGACGGTGGAGACATTGGCGGCTTTTGCAATCGTAGATGGGAACGCTGGTGCCGTGCCCGCCTAGCTCTCCGATCCGGCTCATAAGAATTTTGGAGGAACCATGCCCCCGCGACGTGACGCCTGCCGCAAGATGTCCCGTCCCGCTGTCGCGGCAAGGGCCAGTTTATTTGTTGTGTTTGGCCTTTTGTCGCTTAAGCCTGCGCTGGGGCCAGGGCTCCTCTGCCGCCCATCGGGCGTATTTTTATGATCGTCTTGGAAAACGCATCCTATGTGGATACCTTCGCAAATCACGGTTTGCCCCATCTTTTTTTAGCCGCACAGTCGCGCGTCAAAAGTTTTGGCATTGAGGTCCGGCACTGATCAGCACGCCGTATCACGGGGACAAACGGTGTGCCGCGTGCTGGTTTCCTGATCGATCGGAAAGTGAATCGGCAAAAGGCTGCATCGTGCGTTTGCGCAAGAACGAAAAAAACGGATGCACAAGGGAATGATAACGATTCCGTGTGCAAACCGTGCCCACGAGCCTAGCTAAGTATTGAAAATAAACAGCGCTCCGTCCACTGCCGCCATCACACTTTTTTCGATCCGAAAATACGACCCTTTTCGCCACGTTTCGATGCCTGTGTGTGATGGATTCGTGATGGAAATGGTAGTTGCCGATGGCCAACATCCGACAGTTAGCATCCGGACACTGGCAGGTCCAAATCCGGCTGAAAGGTCGGAAAGTAACCGAGACATTCTTGCGCTACGACCATGCCCGCGAATGGGCGACGGCGGCCGAAGGCCAAATCGATAAGGGGAGCGCGCCCACGGGGCGGCGAGCGAGAGGTGCCAAGACGTTCGGCACGCTGATCGATTTGCATATCGACGATATGAAGGAGGTCGGCAAGCCTCCGCGACGCTCCAAGAGCGCAACGCTCGCGATGCTGCATCGAGAGCTTGGGGCGTTCAAGTTGAGCGAACTCGACCGTGAGCGGCTGATCAAATTTGGCCGGGACCGTGCCAAAAACGGAGCGGGACCCGTGACGCTTGGCCAGGACATCGGTGCTATCAAGCTGGTGTTATCGCATGCGGCGGCTGTTCATGGTCTCGAGATTAGCATCGAGCCTGTTCTATTAGCCCGTATCGCACTCAAGAGACTTGGTTTGATTGGGAAGGGTAGGGAGCGTGATCGGCGCCCGACAGAGGAAGAGCTGCAAAAGTTATTCGTGCACTTCGACAGCAATCCGCGCCAACTGATCCCGATGAGCCGGATCATCAAATTTGCGATTGCCACGGCTATGCGCCAAGAAGAAATTTGCCGCGTGACGTGGAGCGACCTAAACTTGCGCACAAAGATGCTGATGATCCGTGATCGAAAAGATCCCCGGGCCAAGATGGGTAATGACCAGCGCATTCCGTTATTGGCTGTTTCGGGCTACGACGCGAATACATTGATCGAAGAACAACGTTCCGTCAGGAGCAACGAGGACGATCGAATTTTTCATTATTCAAGTAAGTCGGCCAGTACGGCTTTTACGCGTGCTTGCGCGGAATTGAAGATTGACGATCTGCATTTTCACGATCTCCGGCACGAGGGAACGAGCCGGTTATTTGAGGCGGGCTTTTCCATTCAACAAGTCGCGTTGGTTACCGGACATAAGGATTGGAAAATGCTTCGGCGGTATACCCATTTGCGGCCGGAGTCGTTGCACTCTTCGCCAAACGTGGTGGCAGCGTGACTGGCAGCCCACCGATTCGATGCGTGTCTGGCCGCTGGTCTGCTCCTGGCGACGTGGACTGTGACCTTCCTCGATACGCACCGGACCTTTCAACAGAACGCGATACAGAGGCAGCGAACGCCATCTTTCTTGCTCTTATTGATAAGGGGCCATCGGCCTGAAGGTTGTAATGGCCGGCCGCCTTATGCCCGACCAGTCACATCTGCCTGCTTTTACGGAGCACTCATTATACCGCTTTCCGCTGATACAAAGTGTCCGGTCTCATGGGCGAGGTTGGAGTGTAGGCGGCAGGCGGGCTTAGTGCCCCTGATTACGGGGGAGCTTTATTAGTGCGGGTTGTTATTTAAGAAAATAGCCATTTTCTTTATTAAGCCGCGATGCTATTTAAATACCCATGGGAATCGACCTCAAAACCCGCCTTGGCCAGTATGTTGAGACCGCCGTCGGCGGAGAGCATGTCCGTGCTTATGTCCCGCCACCGCTTCCACCAGATCCCCCGATCCAGATCGAAACCCTCTTGGGGCGGCTAAGCGCAGCCGACCGGGCTCTCGGTCGCTTGGACGGCATCACGACGCTGCTGCCCGA
>JAATGK010000166.1 GCA_015654715.1 Alphaproteobacteria bacterium | reverse complement strand
GGCCGCAAGGTTTTTCGGCCGTGGCTGCTCGCCGGCGGTCTCAACCCCGAAAATTTGGCGCGGGCTGTGGCGGCCTCCGGTGCCCCCGGCGTCGACGTGTCCTCGGGCGTCGAAACCGCACCCGGCGTCAAAAGTCCCGAGCTTATCGCCGCATTCGTATCTGCCGCCCGCAATCAAGGAGGCGCGCTATCGTGAGCAAGGTTCCCCCCAATTCCTATCGCACCGGTCCCGACATCGACGGCCATTTCGGCGCTTATGGCGGCCGTTATGTCGCCGAAACCTTGATGCCGCTGATCCTCGAGCTCGAAAAAGCGTACGAAGCGGCGAAGGCCGATCCGGCCTATCACGCCGAGCTGAAGGGCCTGCTCAAGCATTACGTCGGCCGCGAGAGCCCGCTTTATTTCGCCGAGCGTCTCACCGCCAATCTTGCGGGCGCGAAAATTTATCTCAAGCGCGAAGACCTCAACCACACCGGCGCACACAAGATCAACAACTGCCTCGGCCAGGTCCTGCTCGCCCGCCGCATGGGCAAGACGCGGCTGATTGCCGAGACCGGCGCCGGTATGCATGGCGTCGCGACCGCGACCGTGGCCGCGCGCTTCGGTTTTCCTTGCGTCGTCTACATGGGCGAGGTCGATGTCGAGCGCCAGAAGGCCAATGTCTTCCGCATGCGTCTGTTGGGCGCCGAAGTCCGCCCGGTAAAATCCGGATCGCGCACCTTGAAGGATGCGATGAACGAGGCGATGCGCGATTGGGTCTCCAACGTCAGCGACACCTTTTACATGATCGGCACCGCCGCCGGTCCGCATCCTTATCCCGGCATGGTGCGCGATTTCCAATCCGTCATCGGTGTCGAGACCCGGGCGCAAATTCTCGACCGCGAAGGCCGTTTGCCCGATCTCATCACCGCCTGCGTCGGCGGCGGCTCCAATGCCATCGGCATGTTCCATCCCTTCCTCGACGATCCCGAAGTCGAAATCCACGGCGTCGAAGCGGCGGGCAAGGGCATCGATACCCCGTTCCACGCCGCCACGCTGTCGAAGGGCGAGCCCGGCGTTTTGCACGGCCAGCGCTCTTATCTGCTGCAAGACGCTGACGGCCAGATCATCGAAGCCCATTCGATTTCCGCCGGCCTCGATTACCCCGGCGTCGGTCCCGAGCATTCCTGGCTGCGCGATAGCGGCCGCGTCAAATACTTCTCGATCACCGACAAGCAGGCGGTGGAAGCATTCATGGCGCTATCGCGATTGGAAGGCATCATTCCGGCGCTGGAATCCTCGCACGCCATCGCCCATGTGATGCGCATCGCCAAGGAAATGGACAAGGACAAGATCATCATCGCCTGCCTCTCGGGCCGCGGCGACAAAGATGCGAACACGGTCGCGGCCGTGCTGGGAGAAAAGATATGAGCCGCATCGCCGCCCGTTTCGAAGAACTGCGCAAACAGAACCGCGCCGCCTTCATTCCCTTCGTCACCGCGGGCGATCCGGGTGCCGAGATCACCGCTGCGCTTTTGGAAAAGCTTCCCAGCGCCGGGGCCGATCTGATCGAGCTGGGCGTGCCGTTCTCCGATCCGATGGCCGATGGTCCGGCGATTCAGGCGTCGTCGCAGCGCGCGCTGAAGGCGGGCATGACGCTGATCAAAGTGCTCGAACTGGTGCGCCGCTTCCGCAAGGTGCATGCGAAGACGCCGCTGGTGCTGATGGGCTACTACAATCCGATTCACAAATACGGCACGGCGCGTTTTGTCAAAGATGCGGCCGAAGCGGGCGTCGATGGCCTCATCACCGTTGATCTGCCGCCGGAAGAGGACGAAGTTTTGCGCATTCCGGCCATTTCCCATGGGCTTGACATTGTCCGTTTGGCCACACCAACGACCGACGACGCGCGCCTGAAAACCATTCTGAATGGGGCCGGTGGCTTCCTCTACTACGTTTCGATCACCGGGGTGACCGGAACAAAAAGCTTCGCCGAGGATGACGTTCGCGCCGCAGTGGCTAGACTGCAAGCCGCAACCGCGCTTCCCTGCGCCGTCGGTTTCGGCATCAAGACGCCGGAGCGGGCCGCGGCAGTGGCCGCGTTCGCCGATGCGGCGGTGATCGGATCGGCCATCGTCGACCGCATCGCGTCGGGTGCAAGTGTTGACGATGTTATCGCCTATTGCGCCGAACTCGGCCAAGCGGTGCACGCGGCGAGAGGATAGTTTTCCCGATTGTCATGGCCCGCAAATGAGGGCCATCGAGTTGGGAGCGGAATAACGCCGGGAAATTGGGAAGAATTCCAATTTTCGGGCGTTAATCAGGCGAAACCTGGGTGCCCCGCAGTTGCGGGGCATGACAGCGGAGTTAAGATACACCCATGAGCTGGCTCACAAATTTTGTCCGTCCCCGGATCAAAAGTCTGATCGGCGCGGTCAAGTCCGCGACGCCCGACAATCTCTGGCGCAAATGTCCGGCCTGCGGCGAGATGATCTTCCACCGCGATCTGGTGCAAGCGCTCTACGTCTGTCCGCAATGCGGTCATCACATGCGCATCGGCCCGGCCGAGCGTTTTGCGCAAGTGTTCGACAACGGCGCCTTTGAGGAATTGATCCCGCCGGAAGTGGCGCCCGATCCGCTCCGTTTCCGCGACGAGAAGCGCTATTCCGATCGCATCCGAGAAGCCCGTTCCAAGACCGGGCGCATCGACGCTTTGTCCGCCGCCCGCGGCACGCTCGACGGTTTGCCGGTGATGGTGGCGGTGCAGCCGTTCGACTTCATGGGCGGTTCGCTCGGCATGGGCGTCGGCGAGGCGCTGGTCAATGCGATGCAGCTCGCGGTCGACGAAAGCCGTCCCTTCATCCTGTTCGTCGCTTCCGGCGGCGCGCGCATGCAGGAAGGCGTCTTGTCGCTGATGCAGATGCCGCGCGTGACCATCGCCGTCGATATGCTGCGCGATGCCGATTTGCCCTATATCGTCGTGCTCACCGATCCCACCACCGGCGGCGTCAGCGCGTCGTATGCCCAGCTCGGCGACATCCATATTGCCGAGCCCAATGCACTGATCGGGTTCGCCGGCCAGCGCGTCACCGCCAATGCCGTGCGCGAGCAGCTCCCCGAAGGTTATCAGCGGGCGGAGTATCTATTGCAGCATGGCATGATCGACATGGTGGTGAACCGCAAGGAACTACGTGCCACGCTGTCGAAGGTGCTGCACATGTTGATGAAGAAATCCAAGCCGCACGCGGTTTTGCCGCTGCCGCCGCGCGTGATTTCGAGCGCCGTGGCGCGCCTGCCGGCCGGAAACGGAGCATAATGAGCGGCAGCGACACCATCCTGGAACGTCTGCTCAAGCTGCATCCCAAGAAGATCGACCTTGTGCTCGACCGCGTGACGCGGCTTTTGGCGCAACTCGGCCATCCCGAAAGGCGCCTGCCGCCGGTAATTCATGTCGCCGGCACCAACGGCAAAGGCTCGACCTGCGCCTTTGCCCGCGCCATGCTGGAAGCCGAGGGGCTGAAGGTTCACGTCTATTCCTCGCCGCATCTGGTGCACTTTCACGAGCGCATCCGTCTTGCCGGTTCGATCATCAGCGAAAGCGAACTCGCGGCGCTTCTGGAAGAGTGCGAAACCGTCAACAACGGGGCGCCGATCACCTTTTTCGAGATCACCACCGCCGCTGCCATCCTGGCATTCGCGCGCCACAAGGCCGACGCGCTGGTGATGGAAGTGGGGCTTGGCGGCAAATACGACGCCACCAACGTCATCGAACATCCGCGTATCGCCGTCATCACGCCGATCGGCCTCGATCACGCCGAGTTTCTCGGCACCGACATCGGCGGTATCGCGGCGGAGAAGGCGGGCATCATCAAACGCGGCTCGCCGGTGATCGTCGGTCCGCAGGAAGACATCCCGCGTGAGGTGATTGTCAGCCGTGCCGATGCGCTGGGGGCGCCGGTGCTCGTGTTCGGGCAGGATTTCTCCGCCCATCAGGAACACGGCCGCATGGTCTATCAGGACCTGAATGGTTTGCTGGACTTACCGTTGCCGCGCCTGGTCGGCCGCCATCAGATCGAGAATGCCGCCACCGCCATCGCGGCGCTGCGCCAATCCGAATGGGTGAGCGATGCGGCGATCGAAAAAGGTCTGCGGACCGTCGAATGGCCGGCACGGATGCAGCGTCTCACCTTTGGCCCGCTGATCGACATCGCACCCAAAGGGGCCGAGGTGTGGCTCGATGGCGGCCACAATCCGCACGGCGCCGCGGCCATCGCGCGCGCCATGGCCGATCTCGAAGAGCGTGCCGAGAAGCCGCTGTATCTGATCAGCGGCATGCTGGCGAACAAGGATTCGGTCGGTTTCTTCTCGGCCTTCCGCGGACTGGCGCGCTACGTCGTCACCGTCGCCATTCCGGGCGAGGACAACACGCTCGGTCCCGGCGCGCTGTACGATCGCGCCCGCTGTGCCGGTTTGGAAGCTTCGCCGGGCGAAAGCGTCGAAGACGCCATGCTGCAAGTCGCCGCGATGTCCCGCATGGACGACGAAGACGATCCGCCGCGCATCCTCATCTGCGGCTCGCTGTATTTGGCGGGAAGTATCCTGGCGGAGAACGGGTGACTTCTAACTGTTGTCGTTCGGTGCAATAATCCCTTGGGGCATGCGAGGGGGCATCATGCACTACCTGTTTGGATTTTCCGGTCGCATCAACCGCGCCAAGATGTGGTTATTTCTTGCTGTCACGCTGGTTTGGCAAACCGTGAACGGCGTCCTGTTTGTGCTCGGTTTGAACTGGCATGAATGCATCGAGGACTGCCAAAGCGAGGCCTTCAAACAGGCCGATACGGGGCCGAAGGTCGGCTTACTGCTCCTCTTTTTGATTTTGTTTGCGGCTTATCTGCTGTCGTGCGCATCGGTCTATACCAAACGCCTGCACGACCGGGACAAGAGCGCGTGGTGGCTGATGCCGTACCTCGTGATCCCGTGTGGGCTCGAAATATGGAAAATGGCCGCGGGGCTGCCCGCGCTCGACCTTGGTCGCGTTTTCGGCGCATTTGGCTTCGATTGGAATGCAATATCCATCTTCGCCGCGCTACTGGCGATTTTGGGGGGCATTGAGTTGCTTTTTTTGCGCGGGACCGCCGGTCCCAACGACTACGGCCCCGATCCGCTGGATTGAACTGAAGGGCGCTGCCGGTTTGGCACCCTTCAGTTTATTGATGGATCATCGCCTGATAGACCGGCAGGATCACCGCGACGCCGTTATTCCTTGCTGATGGCACCGCCGCCGTGGGTCTGAACCGCGATATGCGCCGGGTTGCCGGTATAGGTGATGTCGCCGCCGCCGTGGGCCTCGGCATTGATGGTCGTGAGGGCCTTCAGCCGGATGGCGCCGCCGCCGTGTGCTTCGACATTGACGGTCTCGGCCGGAATGGCGCGGGTGTCGATGGCGCCGCCGCCATGGGCCTGAATGCTGAGGACGGACTGTTTGGGAAAATCGCCGGTGGCCTCGACCGCGCCGCCGCCATGGGCCTCGATCGCCTCGATCTTGGGCGAGATGATTTCCACGTCGAATTCGCCCACGTTCCAGCACACGTTTTTGCACGGGCTGATGTCGAGGGTGTTGCCGGTGATGTGCAAATCGGCCTTGCTGAGATCGCCCTTGGTGACGGTGACGCGCTGCACATTGCCGTGACGCAGGATCACATGGCCGCCGCCATGCACGGCGATTCCGGTGAAGACCGGGAAGTTCAAATTGGTCCCGGCGAGAGCAGAGCCGGTGAGCATCAGGGCGGCGGCGGCAACAGCAGCGAGGCGGATCATGGCAATCTCCAAAACGAACCAGTCCCGAATATGGGTCATGGCGCGCCGCGGCGCACTAGTTTGGGCCCATAGCGATTTGCGCCAGTTGGCATGAGACCAGGGCAATCCTTTCCACCAGCCGCGCCTTGCGTTTGCACCTTTGAACCAAGAAAGGAAAATGTTCTACGAAATGGGAAATTTAGCTGCGTCGTGAGGCGGCCAACACCTTGAAGCGCCTGGCAGACCGCCGCGAGCGTTTCACCCTCACCTAGATCCACCAGGCCCTTTCGCCGAGGCGGTGCTGGCGGATGTGTCGCACCGTCACGTTCCCGTCGCCGTTAACGAGGAGGATGCTGCTGCTCACAAATGGGGCAATGGGGGAGATCATGAGTACACGACAGTACCTGTTCGGATTTTCCGGCCGGATCAATCGCGCCAAGATTTGGCTGTTTGTTTTGATCGTCATCGCGACGGTGATCGTCACGGCGGTAATCGCGGTGTTCGGCTTCGACTGGACGGCGACGATCGCCTCGATCAAGGCGCAAGCACCACTCGCACCGCACACACCGCTCGACTACGCCAAGATCGTGCGGCCGGGCAGCAAGGGCATCATCTCGCTGGTGGCGCTCATCGTCATCGCGCTGATCGTTCTCGCCTACATCTGGGCCAAGCTGGCGATCTACGCCAAGCGCCTGCACGACCGCGCCAGGAGCGCTTGGTGGCTGCTGCTTTATGTCGGTGCGCCGATCGTTCTGCACGGCTACGCTTGCCACACGCTGACCGGGCCGTTTGCCCACGCGGGTCCGCATCCGCTGCTGCACAATCTGACCTTACCGGGCCAGATCGCTTATTGGGTCGCCTTCGCCATTAGTGTGTGGGTGTTCCTCGACTTGTTCTGCTTCAAGGGCAGCAAAGGCGCCAACCGTTACGGCCGCGATCCGTTCGAGCCGAATTGGTGCGATCCGGCAAAGCCCGAGAAGGGCTGCATTCCGAAGCCGATGAAGCCGAAGGAATAAGCCAGAAGCGCGACCGGAAAAGTGTGAAGCGGTTTTCCGATACGTCGCGCGACCAAAAAATCAGGGAGTCAGATCGAGCTTTCGATCCACTCCTTGATCTTCGATTTGGGCAGGGCGCCGACTTTGGTGGCGGCGACCTGTCCTTGGGCGAAGATCATCATGGTCGGGATGCCGCGCACGCCGTATTTCTGCGGCGTGGTGGGGTTTTCGTCGATGTTGATCTTGACGAAGGTGACTTTTTCGCCGAGCTCCGCCGCCAATTCGTCCAGCGCCGGCGCGATCATACGGCAAGGTCCGCACCATTCGGCCCAGAAATCAACCACAACCGGGTTCTTGGCGCCCAGCACATCGGTCTGGAAAGACGAGTCCGTGACTTTAATCGGCGAAGACATACGCAAACCCTCGAAGGCGACTTGCTATATCTAGGTTTGCCCCCCCTCGGGGTCAAGGCGAGAACGGATGCGCCTTGTTTCGACTTCAAGAAGTTCATCGGTGAGCGGCAGCAACGTGGGCCCTTCGGTCCAGACCAGGGCACAGGCGATTCGCCGTCCCGGGAAAATCCGCTGCGCCGCGGCGCGATAGAGCGCCATTTGGGTTGCATAAAGACGCGGCACGCCGCTTTTTCGTGCAGCCAGATTGCCGGTCTTGAAATCCACGATGAGGACATGGTCTTCGCCCACGGCGAGGCGGTCGACACGGCCATGGACGCGCGCGCCGGGCCCTAGTTCGGGCAAATCCGCCACCAGGGAAACTTCCGCCCGGCTGCCCGGCGCAAACGCTGCGGCAAAGGCGGGATCGCCTAATACCCGCAAGGTTTCAAAAGTCAGCCGTTCGGCTTCCTCCTGCGCCACCTGGCGGGCGGCGAGGAAACGCAGGGCGACGCGCTCCCGTTCGCTCGCGGCAATGTCGGGCAGGCGAGCCAGCAGGGCATGCACCAGAAGTCCGCGCCGTTTCGGGGTTTCGCTCATCAGCGGCGAGCGTTTGGCGGGTTCGTCCATCCCGGCCGCATCGGAAGGGCGGATCAGCCACGGTGCCGCACGTTCCACTTTGGCCTCGGCCGTCGCCCAGGCGGGAATGATGACGTCGGCCGCCGCCGCATCGGGCTCCGCCGTGCTTTTGGCAAACGCCGCATCGCCGAAAATGCGGGCGCCGTCTTCGCGTGGACTTCCCAGCGCTGCGGCGGCGCGTTCGGCGAGGCTGTGCCACGAGCCCGGCCGCGTGCCGCGGCTGTTTTCGAAGCCGCAGATGATAAGGCGTTCCTTGGCTCTTGTCAGGGCCACATACAAAAGCCGCCGGTATTCCTGCAGCACCGCCGCATTGGCACTGGCGCGAGCGGTGCGCACCGGCGCGGGGGCGATTTTGTCGGCGACGGGAAACAGCACGCCGTCGTCCGTATACAGAAGTTGTCCATTGGCGGTGGCGTCGTTGGGCAGGCGCGTGGTGTCGGGCAGGATCACGATGTCGGCTTCCAGGCCTTTGGCGCCGTGGACCGTCATCACCCGCACTTCGTTGCGGCCGCGCTCCATGTCGCGTTTGACGGCAGCGCCGCCGCGCGCCACCCAGGCGAGAAACCCTTCCAGCGACGGCGTGTTGGCCGCCTCATATTGCAGCGCCAGCGACAGGAATTCGTCGATCGCATCGCCCGCTTCGGCGCCGAGCCGCTTCAAGAGCTTTTTCCGTCCCGCCGTCAGCGCCTGGGCAAAATATTCGAACGGCGGCGCCAGATCGGCGCGGCTGCGTGCCTCGAAGAGCAGGGCAAACGCTTGCGGGAATTCTTCCTGGCGTGCCGTCAGTTCATCCCACAGCGATCCGCTGCGCGGCTGGGCGAGATCGTAGAGTTGCTGTTCGGAAAGGCCGATCAGCGGCGACCGCAGCAAGGCGGCGAGGTTGAGATCGTCTTCGGGCAAGAGCGCAAAGCGCCCCAGCGCGATCAAATCCATCACCGCGATTTGCTCGGTCAGCACGATGCGGTCGGCGCCCGCCACCGGCACGCCGCGTTCTTTCAGCCTACGGATGATTTCGCTGCCGAACGGTTCGCGCCGCGGCAGCAGGATCATGATGTCGCCGGGCGTGATCGGCCTGTCATGGCCGGGCAGGGCGGCGTGCGTGGTCAGCCAGCCCTTGATGCGGTCGGCGATTTGGCTGGCCAGTCGCACCACCGGGCTCGATTCCTTCGCCATGTCGACGGGGCGAAGGTCCCATGGATCGGGCGTGGGCGCATCGTCCGGGGTCAGCGGCGGCCAGAATTCGACGCAGCCTTTCAGGTTTTTCTTGAGCGCGTTGTGCACGACCGGATCGCCCGACGACGTCAACCCGTCGCGGGCCGCTTCATCGGCAAAGGTGGCATCGACAAAGGCCAGCACCTCCGGCGCCGAGCGCCATGAATCCTGCAATGGCTGATAGAGGAACTCGCGCTTTCCGTCCTTGGCGCGCCCTGCGAAAAAATCTTTCCGCACTTCAAATTGTTTGGGGTCGGCGCCCTGGAAGCTGAAGATCGACTGCTTCTCGTCGCCGACCGCGAACAGCGTGCGTTCCACCCGCGCCGTGCCTTCGCCGGCAAAGAACTCCTCGGTCAGCTTCTGGATGATGTCCCATTGCAGGCCCGACGTGTCTTGCGCCTCATCGATCAAAACATGGTCGATGCCTTCGTCCAGTTTGTACAGCACCCAGGCGGCGCCATGGGCATGCAGCAAACGATGGACGCTGACGATCAGATCGTCATAGTCGAGCATATTGCGGGCGCGCTTCTCGGCGGCATAGACGTCGCGCACTGCCGCGATCACCGTCAGTGCCGCTTCCGCCAGCGCCGCCGCGTCGATGGCATTGAACCGGTCTTTGGCGGCCATCGCCCGTTCGCCCAGCGCCGCCAGCCATTCGCCGAGGTCCGGCCGCGCCGTAAGCAGCTTCTTGGTGGCGAGCACCTTGCGCAAGGAACCCTCGGCGGTCAGCAGCACGCTGCAAAGTCGGTGGAACTGCGGTTCGTTCGGCAATTCCTTCGCCGCCGCCAGCGCCGCGCTGCGCTCTTGATCGGTCTTCGTGCCGGTTGCCAGCCAGCCAATGGCCGCCGTCAGCGTTTCGGCTTCTGCTTGCAACGCCGTGGCGAACTCGGCCGCAACGTTCTCTCTGCTGTCGTCCGGTTTGGCGCCGTGGGCCGTCTTCAACACGGCCGACCAATCGTTTTCCGGCCCGCCCGCCTGGGTGAAAAACGCATCGAGCCGGCCGCGATCCGCGCCCAAGGCGCAGCTCAAAAGCTGATCGAGCTTCAAGTCGCTGACATGGGTGACGAGATGCGCGACGGCGGCTTGCAGCGAGATGTCGCTGGTTCCAGCGCGTTCGAACACCCGCGCCCGCGCCGCCGCCATCAGATCGGCCGCCGAGCGGTCGTCGATCACGTTGAACGCGGCGGGCACTCCGGCTTCGAGCGGAAAGCGCGTCAGCACATATTGGCAGAAGGCGTGAATGGTCTGGATCTTCAGCCCGCCCGGCGTTTCCAGCGCTTTGGCGAACAGCCGCCGCGCTTCGCGCAAATTCTCCTTACCGCCGGGATCGGCCCCGACCGCCGTGATCTTTTCGGCCAGCGCGCTGTCCGACAGCATCGACCACTCGCCCAGTTGTGCGAACAGCCGCCCGGCCATCTCGGCCGCTGCCGCTTTGGTGTAGGTGAGGCACAAAATGCGTTCCGGCCGCGCCCCCGCCAGCAGCAACCGTGTCACGCGATTGGCGAGGGTGTGGGTTTTGCCCGCACCGGCATTGGCGGCGACCCAGGCCGACAGGTGCGGATCGGAAGCGTTCATTCGCCGCTCCATCCGCTGGACGACCATTCGCGCACCCGTGCCAGATGGTCGAAGTCGCCTTCGGTGTCGACATGCACCGGCGCCACGCGCGAGCGGTATCCGGTGGTGACGTCATCGAACAGATTGACGCGCCCGACCAATCGCTCCAGTGCCGCCGTGGCCAGCATCGCCGCATCGGCATCGATGGCTTTCACCTTGCCGGGCTCGGCCGCGCCGCTGATCTGGATGTAGGCGAGTTCTTCCGGCGCCAGCGCCAGGACACCCGTGAAGCCGCCTTGTTGCAGGATCGCGCCTTCCAGCGGCAATTGCGGCGACAGCAGCACTTTCACCTGGCTGCCGCTGGGCGGCGCGCCGGTCTTGTAGTCGATGATCGCGGCGCCGCCGGACTTCAGCCGGTCGATGCGGTCGGCGATGCCATTGAGGCGGAATGGTTCTCCGCTGACGGAGAATTCCAAAGCGCCGCGCACTTCGAGGAAGCTTTCGGCGATCAGCGGCCGCCGCTCGGCTTCGATGCCGACGAACCATGCCGCGGCATTAAGGAACCGCGGCCGCCACAGCGCGGTGATCGCGCGCGGCAGCTTCAGCTCGTCGAACACCTCATCGACGATCTCGGCCATTTTGCGCACGGCGTCGGCTGGCAGTTCGCTGTGACGGCGGATGAAGCGTTCGAGCACGCTATGAAACGCCGAGCCGCGTTCCAAATAGCCGATGTCGGCGTCAATCGGATCGAGCGGCCGCAGCCGTAGAATCTTCTTGGCGTAAATCGCGTAAGGATCGCGCACCCATCGCTCGATGTCGGTGACCGACAATTCGCGCGGCCGCACCGCCACTGGCGGGCAGGGATACGGCGGCGGTTCCGGCACCGGCGCACCGGGATCGGACAGCGCCACGGCAATGTCGCGGTATTTCGGATCGAGCGCCAGTTTGCCCGCAATGCCGAGGCCGCGGGTCAGTTGTTGCAGGCGCTGGATCCAGCGCGACGCGACCATCGGCGTGCCTTCGGATTTTTGCGCCCGCGTCAGCACCACCTTTGGCGCCGCCGCCAGCGAGGCGAAGTCATGCGCCGACAGCCCGATGGCCCGTTCCGGCTGGTCGAGTCCCAGCGTCGCCCGCATCGGCCGCGAGAACCACGGATCGCTCGTCGCCGCCGCCGGCCACGAGCCTTCGTTCAGACCGCCCAGAATGACCAGATCGAAACTCTGCAGCCGCGCTTCCAGCGGCCCCAGAATGGCCAGCCGCGGATGCCGCCCATAAGCCGGACGCACCGGCACTTCGGCCATCATTTCCTGCAGCAGCGGCGCGTAGGAGCCCGGCTCGATGTTGGGCAGATCGCCTGCCGCTTCGGCAAGGTCGCGGATGAAGTCGTTGGCCGTGGCGCCATCGGGCCCATTCCACAAATCCGGCGCCAACGCTTCGGCCGCTACAAGATGCGCATGCACGATGGCGTTGAGCGGCACTTCGGCGTTTGCCAAGGCCGTTTCGAGCGGCTCCAGCACTTCGCGCACGCGGGCGAACCATTGCTGCAACGCCGCCGGGGCTTCGCTCAGCGCTTTGGCGACGCCCGCCAGTCCGCGATCCGGCCGCGGCCCGCGCAACGCCTTGTCGAGACCGCGTGCCATGCTGCGGAACGCTACAGCCTCCTCGCCCAACGTCGCGAGTGGATGCTTCAACACCGCCAGCAGCGGGATCGGTGCGAAGGCCTCGTCGGCGGCTTCGGCGAGCAGGCAAAGGAACGATCCGGCCGGTGTGCGTGGTAAGGGGCGACCAGCGGAATCGTCGATGGCGACCGACCAGCGCGACATCTCTGCCGTCACCCGCCGTGCCAGCCCGCGGTCGCGGGTGACAAGCGCCGCCCGCCGCTGCGGCGTTTCCAAAGCCTCACGCAGCAAGAGCGCGATGACGGCCGCTTCGTCCGCCGGATCGGCGGCTTCGTACAGTGACAGACCTTCCACCTCGGGCGGATCGAGACTTTCGGCCAAGGCTCGCCACGCGTCAGTGGTTGGCGCCGGACGCAGCACTTCGCGCAGCAGCCGTTCGCGCGCCGGCGAGGCAGGCGTCTCCGTCCAATCTTCCACTTGGTCGCGGCGGACTTCCATCCGTTCCAGCAGTTGCTTCAGCGAGAACTGCGGATGGTTCGGCTCGATGCGGTCCCAACTGTCGGCGTCGAGGTCTTGGTCGAGGCCCGGCAATACCACCATCCCCTTGGGCAGCCGCGCGATCACGCTGAGGAGTTCCGCCGTGGCGGGCATCGAGCCGGTCGAACCGGCGGCAACAATCGGGTGGTCGGGCGGGCTCTCTTGCAGCCGTTTGGCCAGCGCCCGCAGTGCGCGATTGCGATGATCGGCGGGATTGAGGCTGCCCTCGGCCTCCAGCAGCGGCGGCCAGGCGGTCGCGATGAGCGAAAGGAACGCTTTCACCTCGGCCCAATGCTCGGCCAGTGCGGCGGGGGCGAGATCGTCGAGTTTGCTGAGATCGGCGCCTTGCCGTTCCACGTCGTCCATCACCGAGGCCAGGCTGCGCGACAGGGTGGCGGCTTGGCCGAAGGTCATGGTGCCGCCGTCGCGGCCGTGGCTCCAGCGCCGGATCAGAGCCGCAAGCAGCAGCCGCCGCCGTAAGGGTGCAATCGCCGGCGGCAGGTCGAGGTCGTCCGGCGAGGCATCGAGCAACAGCTCGTCTTCGTCGACATCGCCGAGCGGCCGGAAATCCGGCAGCAGTGCGGCGCCGCCGGCCTCACGCGCGAAAATCTCGGCAATGCTGCGCGCCGCACGCCGCGTCGGCAGATAGATGGTGACGTCGGCCAG
>JAATGK010000058.1 GCA_015654715.1 Alphaproteobacteria bacterium | reverse complement strand
TTTGCAACCGCACTTATGAGTGGCATCGGCAGCCTTTGCCGCGACACGACCCACTCTGCCATTCGTCTCAGGGAAAGACGCGCCACCCTTCAAAAGCCCGCTAACGACAACGCGCGCCTAACGCGCTGGGACCAAAAACGAAAAAAGCCCGACTACCTTTCGGCAGTCGGATGAGTCGGGGAAAGATCGTGAATATGGTTCGGTGGACGGCGACGGCTCGGGAACGCCGCCGACAAAGCTAGAGACCTGCTCGATGTTCAGGCTGACGGTATTGTTCTGCACGATACCATCCGGCCAATAACTGCCCGACGCCATGGTCTTCAGAACAGCCGTCGCAAGGTAGCTGCCAGCAACCTCAACAATGGTCGAAAGCCAACGCCGACGGAGCGTCTCTTCCGCGGGGATCGTCTGCACACTTTTGCCGCTTCGGTCACAGAATATCGTGCTCCGTGCCTGTATCTTTCGCAAGCGGCGCGGTGAGGGCGGCAGGCATGTCGGCAGGCTTGAGTGTTACGGCGTGGCGCACGCCGTTCAGCACCAAGGTGGCTACGGCAACGAGCGCTTTGTCGCCCGCATGGAAAATCGAACGTAGGTCGTATCATTATCCCGAATGCAGATTTTTCCAGATGTCCCTGAGCTGCTGCGGCAATTGCATCGGCTGGAAGGGCTTGGCGATGACATCGGCCGCGCCAAGCTCGCGATAGCGCTTTTGTTCTGCGGCCTGCGCCTTCGCCGTCATAAAGACGATCGGCGTGCTGGCCAGCGCCTCGAGTTGGCGCAATTGGGCGAGCGTCGAAGGGCCGTCCATGCCCGGCATCATCACGTCGAGCAAGATGAGATCGGGAGCGAAACCGGGCGCCACCCTCACCGCCTCTTCACCCGAGGCGCAGAGGCACAGCGTGAAACCGCCGACAAGCTCCAGCGAAACTTTTGCCACCTCGCGGATGTCGGGCTCGTCATCGGTGTAGAGAATGCGGTTCAGGGGCCGGTCGTTCATGCTCGCCTCTCGTTTCTCAGGCCACACGGGCCGCATCGGCCCGGACCGCGCGATGCGCCTCGGGCAGGTCGACGTGGAAGACCGTGCCCTTGTCCGGTGTCGTATCGAACGAGATCGCGCCGTTCATGCGCTCGACAATGTTCTTCACAATGGCGAGGCCGAGCCCGGTGCCCGCCCTGCGGCGGCTATCCGTATTGTCGGCCTGTGCGAATTTCTCGAACAGGCGCGCCTGGAAGGCTTCGGGAATACCCGGACCGCAATCGGCGACACTGATACGGATGCCGGTGGCGGCGCGGGCGACGGTCACCGTCACGATGCCGCCCTCCGGCGAGAACTTCACGGCATTCGAAAGCAGATTGGTGACAAGCTGAATGAAGCGGTCGGCGTCCACCAAAACGGACGCCTCGCCGGCGGGCGCATCGAGACGCAGGCGCACGCCCTGCCCCCCGGCGAAAGCGGCGGCACCGGCGATGGCGCGTTCGACGAGCGCCGCCGTCTGGTGCGGCGCCAGTTCGAATGGCATCAGCCCGGCTTCCATCTTCTCGATGTCGAGGATGTCGTTGACCAGCCGGATCAGGCGTTGGCTGTTGTCGTGCGCGATGGAAACCATGCGTTTGGCGGCGGCGGGTATGTCGCCCACGACGCCCGCATCCATCAGTTGCAGAGCGCCGGAGATGGAAGTGAGCGGCCTGCGAAGCTCGTGGCTGACGGTGGAAATGAATTCATTCTTCAGCCGCTCCATGGTCTTGCGCTCGGTGATGTCGCGCAGGACGCCGCTGAACGCCATCTTTCCGGCATATTCGAAACGATTGATCTCAAGCTCGACCGGAAACTCCGTGCCGTCCTTGCGCCGGCAAACCGCTTCGGAAAGGTTGCCGCCGGCATTGGCATCGCTGGCGGTCACTTGATAGCGGATGAAGCGCTCCAGCCGGTCGCGGCCGTCCGGCGGCATCAGGCATCCGACGTCCTGGCCGATCACCTCGTCGATGCGATAGCCGAAGAGCTTTTCCGCGGCCGGATTGAACGCCCAGACTTTCCCGGCAACGCTCACGTTGACGATCGCGTTGATGCCGATGTTGAAAAGCGCATGGAGGCACGCCTGGCGATCCCTCAATTCCTGAGCGCCCAGGCGCCATTTGAGCGCCAGGTAGAGCGACAGCGCGATGACGAGGCTGGCGAACACGCCCGCCACTAGCACGGTGAGCGGAATGGGCGAGCGATAGGACGCCAGCAAGGCCGGCGTCGGACGCATCGAGACGACCCATACCCGGTCGACGTTCTTCAACAACGCCTTCCTGGTCCAGGCATTGTCCTGCCATGGCGCGTCCGGCAAGGTGGAGAAAAGAAGGCGCCCCTTCTCGTGGACCGCGACGTCGTAGGAGCGAAACACTGCGGCATCGATTGCCTTATTGAAGAAGTCGCGAACTCCGATCGCGGCGACCAGGACGCCGTCGGGACGGCCGTGTGTCAGAAGCGGCCAGATGTAGAGAAAATTGTCGCCGCCGCGAAACCGGATGGGACCGGCGATTTCGGGTTTGCGGGTCCACGCAGCGTGCACAAAAGCGCGTTCGTATTCGGTGCGAAAAAGCGGCGCGCTTCTTTCTTCGGACACCGCCCGCGCGAAAACGCTCCGCCGGATCGTGCCGCCATCGTCCGCCCAGGCCAGCGCCTTCAGAAAGGGATAGCCTTCCAAATAGCCGCGAGCGTCTTTTTCCCACAGCAGCCGCGGCGTTCCGCCCGCCGCGTCCCAGCGCGCGCTGATGCGTCCCATGGCGCCGTACATCTCGCCCAGACGGGTTTGCACATCGCTCGCGATGTCGTCGGTGTAAGCTTGTATCATGTTGCCGAATTTGGCTTCGTCATGCCGCTCGGCGATCCAGGCCAGACAGACCGTGACGGCAATCAGGCAGATGCCGACCGGAACGGGCAGCCACATGGGCACGCGCACATAGGCCCGGCGGACGCGCCGGGCAAGACTGCCGCCGGTATTCCGGCTTGGGAGCGAATACAATTTACGCAACATGATTTTCGTCCTGCGAGCGGGCGGCGCGCTCAACGCTCGTGCAGCGCGTCGTCCGATGCGCCGACGAGCGGCTTGAGCAGATAGGCAAGCACGCTTTTGCCGCCGGTGTGGATGTCGGCGAGTACCGTCATGCCCGGGATGATGAGGTTGCGCTTGGGATCGCCGCCGACATGGTTCTTCGCGAGTTTTATGCGGGCACGATAGAAGAAATTGCCCTTCTCGTCCTGGAATGTCGTGGCGGAGATGTTCTCGATCTTGCCCTTGATGCCGCCAAAGCGCGTGTAGTCGAAGGTCGTGACCTTGACGAGAACATCCTGGCCGTCATGCACAAAGCCGATGTCGCGCGGCAGCACGCGTGCCTCCACGATCAGCGGCGCATCGCTCGGAATGATCTCGAGCACGGTCGCGCCCGGGGCGATCACGCCGCCGACGGTTTGCGCCTGGAGCCCATTGACCACGCCCGCCACCGGCGCACGAATGGAAAGGCGCCCCGCGCGATCCCGCGAGGCTACGACGGTTTCGCGCAATTCGGCGAGGTCGCTTTTCACCTTGCCGAGTTCTTCGGTCGCGTCGCGCTCGTTGGTGGCGTGAAGTTCGTCGATCCGCGCCTGCGCTTCCACAACGGCTTCGCGGGACTTGGCCGCTTCGCCGTCGAGTTCGGCAAGTTGGCCCTTCGCCTGCATCAGTGAACGTTGACGATCGAGCAGCAGCATGCGGCCGACGATGCCGCTCTTGACCAGGCGGTCGTAAACATCGACCTGTTCGTTCAAGATCGCGACTTCGCGGCGCGTGGCCGCCGCTTTTCCCGCGACGCTTGCGAGCCCGGCGCGGCTTCCCTGCCATTGTTGCCGCAGTATCGCTTCCTTGCTTTCCAGTTGCTGTTGCTTCTTGGTCAGGAGCGCATCTTGCGCGTCGGCGAGCTGGGAGAAACGCGCGTCTTTTGCCTGAACCTGGATGTCCTTTCCCTGCGCCATGGCTTCGAGCTGGGTCTGCTGCAATTCCAGTGAAGCGAGCCGGGTACGCAAACGATCGAGTTCGGGACCCGTCGCGCCGGCTTCAAGATCGATCAACACCTGGTTCTTCGCGACATAATCGCCGTCGCGCACATGAACAGCCGCGACGATGCCGCCTTCGAGATGCTGGACGCGCTTCACGGAGCCGACGGGGGTCACTTCACCGGAAGCCGGCGCGATCTCGCTGACCTTTGTGATCGCGGCCCAGACGATGAAAAACGCGATGGCGGCGGCCAGAATCTTGATCGCGGTGACGGCAAAGCGATCCGGGCCCTTTTCTTCCAGCCGGATGGATTGACCGAGCCGGCCATACCCGGCCAGCCATTGCGGGTCGAGGACCGCGTTCAGCGCCTCCGAGGTACGCGTTGCCATGGTCATTTCGTGTTTCCTGCGATCTTTTTCAACAATTCCTGCGGCGGACCGTCATGGACGATGGCGCCCTGTCTCAGCACGACCACGCGATCGGCCGCGCTCACGTAATCGGGACGATGGGTGACAAGAAGCACGGTTGTCCGCCCGCGCAGCGCGTCGAGCTGGCGCAGCAGCAGCCGGTCCGATGCCGCGTCGCCGCCCGAGGGCTCGTCGAGCAGCACAATGCTGGCGTCCACCAGCCAGGTGCGCGCCAAGGCGAGCTTTCGTGCCAAGCCTTGGGTAAGGTTGCCGCCGATAACGGTCTCGATGCCCGACGGCAGCGCTGCGATATCAACGCCCGCCTTGGTGCAGGCGGCAAGAATGTCGGCGTCGCTCGCAGCGGGATTGGCCAGGCGCAGATTGTCGGCGACGGTGCCGGCGAAGAGGTCCATCTGCTGCGGCAGATAGGCAATGGCGTGGCGCAGATCGTCCGGGCTCAGTTGGCGCGTATCGACCCCGTCGATCAGGATGCCGCCGGCCTGCGGCTGATAAAGATTGGCGACCAGCTTGAGCAAAGTCGATTTGCCCGAACCGTTGGAGCCGGTGATGGCCACAACCTCGCCGGCGCGGATGTCGAGCGAAAGTCCGGCGATGGCCGGATCGAGATTGGGCGCATACCGCAGCACGACGCGGTCGAAGCGGATACGGCCGGCGAAAGCATGCCCGCGCGCCGCCGTCACGCGCGTACCGCGATTCATTCCTTCGGAGGGAAGCATCATCATCTGATCGACGCGCTTGATGACTGTTTTCGTCTCCTCGATCCGGGTGAGCGCCATGAAGAGAGCCTGGATCGGAGCGAGAACCCGCCATACCAGCGTCATGCTGGCGATCAGCGCGCCGACACTGAGTTTTCCGTCCAGCGCGAAGGCTGCCCCGATGGCGAGGGTTGCCGCGCCGGAGATCAGGTTCATGGCCTGGGCGATGTTCTGGGCGAACGCCATGACGCGGGCCTGGGCGAGATGGGCGAACGCCATTTCCGAGGACCGTTCACGGAAGCGTTCGAGCCATACCGCCTCGCTGGCACCGGTCTTGATGGCGCGGACATTACCCAGGATCTCAACCAGCAAGGTCTGATGGTCGCCGAGCGCCAAGTTGGTGCGCGTCGTGTCGGAGCGGGCATAACGGATCGCAATGCTGCCGCATAAAACGAGGATTGCGGCGACCACGACCGGAACCAGCGCCAGCCAGCC
>JAATGK010000518.1 GCA_015654715.1 Alphaproteobacteria bacterium | reverse complement strand
GGCGTTTCGGCGGTGAGCCCTTCCAAACGGCCGTGCCAATAAGCCTTCAGCTTGACCAGTTCGGCGTCGACTTTTTCGGGCGCTGCGAATTCCGCCGCCGCCGCCTTGCCTTCCACCGCAGCGCGGCCGACGCCCATCAAGACGACGAATTCCCGCGTCTCGCCCGGTGCGAGCGTAAGATCGGTCTTGAGCACGCCGCAGCCGTTGTCGCCTGCCGCCAGCGAATTGGTACAGCGGCCGGTCTCCACCACATGCGGTTTGGCATAGGTGCCGTAAGTGCCGAGAAACGCCGTACGATCGGTGTCGAAGCCGGCGAGCGGCGCGCCGACCAGCGCCAGAAACGAATGGCGGCCTTGATCGGAATTTTCGAAATTATCGGGATCGGGCGGAATGGCGACGTTGGTGCCGTGGTCGATGATGCCGCCCTCCACCGCCATCTTCACGATGAACTGGCTATATTGCAGGTTGGTGAGGTCGTTGAATGACGACCAGTTCGACGCATACTCGACATAGGTGAAGGCGCTGAGGCGGCGCGGCGTCTTGCCGGTGTTGGTCAGCTTGACGCGCCAGACTTCCATGCTGCGGCCGAGCGCCACGAAATAGGTCGTCTCGGAACGGATGCCGGAATATTCGCTCGTGATGATCGTATAAGCGGTGCCGTGGCGGCATTCGGACTTGTAAGCGTCGAGCGGCTTGCCGACCGGCTGCCAAGCGGCGCTCCAGAAATCGCCGGTGTCCGCGTCGCGCAAATAGATCGTGCGGCCAGGCTGATCGAGCGGCACGGAATTGAAACGGGCGCGCAGGAAGCGCCCTTGCGCCGCCGATTTGTAGAACGAATAGCCGCCCGCATTGTTGGTGATGATGGCGCCGTACTCGGTCGAGCCAAGGTAATTGCTCCACGAGCGCGGCGTATCCGGCCGTGTGATGACATATTCGCGCGCCGCATCATCGAAATGGCCGTATTGCACGTCAGTCCTCTCTCTTGGCTCGCATGGCGATCAGTTCGGCGGAGATCTTCGGCATCTTGGATTCGAGGCGGTAGAACAGCATGCCCGCCGCGCACACCAGCGTACCGGCCGCCGGGGCCAGCGCCATCAGGATGCGGATGCCTTCTTGCGCGTGCACGGTCTGCGCCACGTTGGCCTGATAGCCGTAGACGGCCAGCAGTGCCGCCGACAGCGCCCCGCCGATCACCCAGCCGAATTTGTTCGACATACCCGAGGCCGAGAACACCAAGCCGGTGGCCCGCCGTCCGGTCTTCCATTCGGAATAATCCGCCGCATCGGCAAACATCGCCCAGAGCAGTGCCGAGGTCGGCCCCGTCAGCAGGCAATAGACGATGTTGGTGGCATAAAGCAGCCCGAGCTGATCGGGGCGCACCCAATAAGACACGACGAGATCGAGGCAGGAAATCAACATCAGCCCGATGAAGGCATTCTTGCGGCCGGTGAAGCGCGTCACATATTGGATGACGAAGGTGCCGAGGAGGCTCATTAGCGCGACGACCAACAAGAACAGCGCCACCGCCTCGATATTGCCGATGTAGTACTTGAAGTAATAGATGATCGCGGCGCCCCGGATCGCCACGAAGCACACTTGCGCAATGCCGAGCAGGCACAGTACCAGCCACGGCACATTGCTGACGAGATCGAGCAGGTCGCGGCCGGTGGAGGTCTTCTGCTTGGGAACCGGCTGCACGCGCTCGCGGGTCGAAGCGAAGGTGATGAAGAACATCCCCACGGCGATGGCGGCGTAAAGCCCGATGGTGAGCTGATAGCCGAGCTGCTGATTGCCGTGGCCGAACAGCGCCACCAGCTTGAGCGTAAAATACTGCACGAACAGCCCAGCGATGAACGCGAAGCTGAAGCGCCAGGACGACGCCGAGGTGCGCTCCTGCGGATCGGGCGAGAGCACGCCCATCAAGGCGCCGTAAGGAATGTTGATGCCCGAATAGACCACCATCATCAAGGACAGTGTGACATAGGCATAGATCAGCTTGCCGGTGGGATCGAAACTCGGCGTGGTGAAGGTCAGTACACTGATGACACCGAAGGGGATCGCCATCCAGAGGAGGTATGGCCGGAATTTGCCCCAGCGCGTCACCGTGCGGTCGGCCACTATGCCGATGAAAACGTCGAAGAACATGTCCCAGGTGCGGGTGACGAGCAGCATCGTCGCCAGCGCCACCGCGGAAAGGCCGTAGACGTCGGTATAGAAGTTGATCTGGAAGTAGATGAAGGTCATCCAGATCAGGTTCGAGGCGCCGTCGCCAAGGCCGTAGCCGAATTTCTCGAACACCGTGAGCTTGCGTTCAGACATCTATTCCCCCCTGGGCCGGTTGCGACAGCGCTTACCTTTTTTCTTAGACTAGCCTGTCCCGGGCGCCCCCGCCACGCCCTAGCGGTCGCATGTCAGGTTACTTGGCGCTGCAAAAGCGCCGCCGCCCGCACCGCCAGGCTGCCGTGCCGCTTCGACCACACTTTGGTGATCTCGGCCCCCAAGAGGAACACCTGCGCCGAATAGTACAGCCAGATCAGGATCGCCATCGCCCCGCCGGCCTGGCCGTAATGATGGCTGAGCGCGGTTTCGGCCAGATAGAAGGCGATGAGATATTCGCCGATCAGGATCAAGGCTGTGGTCATGGCCGCCCCGATCAGCACGTCGCGCCATTCGAGTTCGCGATTGGGCAGCACCCGGTAGATCGCCGCAAATAAAAAAGTGATGAGCCCCGCCGAAACCAAGAGGTTGAGCAGCCAGACCAGCCAGCCGCCAATGCCGAACAGTGCCTGAAAGAAAGCGCCGAACGCGCCAACCAGGGTATTGATCATCAGCGACAGGCACAACAGGATGCCGATGCCGCCGACCATGGCGATCGATTGCAGCCACCCCAGCGCAATGTGGCCGAGGCTGAAGGCGGGCGGCGATGTTTTCCAGATGGCGTTGAGCGCCGATTGCACTTCGACGAAGACGCCGCCGGCGGTAAACACCACGACCGCCACCCCGGCGACGGTCGGCCAAAAACCGCCGGTGATATGGCCGGCGGCGGCAATCGCCGACTGCAGCATGACGGCGGTATCGTGACCGACGACGCGGTCGACATCGGCGAGAAGATGGGTGTGGGCCGCCTTGCTGCCGAGAAACAGACCCGCCAGCCAGGCGCTGATGTAGAGCACCGGCCCCAACCCCACCATGGCATAAAAACTGATGGCGGCACCGCGGCTGAGGGCGCCGTCGGCGAAAAACGCCACCACACCCTCTTGCAGCAGAGTCCGCAGCTCTCGCAGCTTGCCCACGGGTGCCAAACCTCACACCATCACGAATTCGAACGTGCGAGCCGGCGCAAAGCTCCGCGACGGCAGAAAAGATTGCCCCCCTATTCGTCGCTGAAGCCCTCGGTGTCGGGCAACAACGCGATGATCCCGAACAGGCAGGCGACGATGCCGAGGGCCAATGCGATCATGGCGCCAAGCATCCACGCATCGCCGCCAAAAGGAAACCTCCCGCCGCGATTTTCCGCAAGAATCGTTGGTACGGCTTAGATCACAGCCGCTGGCGCAGGCGGGCCGTTAGGTAAGGGATTCCGCCATGGTCCGCATCTGGATCTGGATGATGCGCGCCAGCTTGGGCTGGGTCGCGGCGAACAGGATCGCTTGCGCGACGTCCTCGGCCTCCAGCATCTCGGAGGCGGCAACACCCGGTTCGGTGCGGCCCTTGCCGATGGCGAATTCGGTCTTCACCCCGCCCGGGTTGATGGTGCCGACTTTGATGCCGTGCGGACGCAGTTCCTTGTCGAGGCCTTGGGCAAAGCCCATCTGGGCGAATTTGGTGGCGCTGTAGGTGGCTTCGCCGGCAAAGCCATAAACGCCCGCCATCGAAGACAGCAGGAGGATCAATCCGTCCTTCTGGGCGATCATCACCGGCACGGTGTGGCGGGTGATCAGCCAGGACGTCTTCATGTTGCCGTCCATCATCTCGTCGTAGTCGGCCACCGAGGTGTCGACGAGATTCTTGTAATTGCCGACCCCGGCATTGGCGATCAGGATGTCGATGCGCCCGTAGGCTTTGAGCGCAGCAGCGACCACGGCTTTGGCGGTGGCTTCTTCGCGCATATCGCCGGTAACGCAAACGGTCTTGACGCCGAGCAGTGCGGCTTCGGCCGCCAACGCCTCAAGGCGATCGTTGCGGCGCGCGGTGACGACCAGATCGGCGCCCTCGCCCGCCAGCGCCAGTGCCGCCGCATGACCGATTCCGGAACTCGCACCCGTAATCAGTGCTACCTTTCCTTGAAGTTTCGCCATCTGCATCTCCCGCGATTTGGTAGCGGTCACATAACCCCCGCAGCCGCGGCGGCGCAAGCCGTCACGATACGAACAGCGCCGCGTTCAACCAAAGATGAACGCCAATCGCAGCGGCATAGCCGAGCGCTACCGCCCACACCCATTTCAGGTGCGAACCGAAGGTGTAAAGCCCGCGCCCGGCCCCCATCAGTGCCACGCCCGCGGCCGACCCGATCGAGAGCAGCGAGCCGCCGACGCCGGCCGTCAGCGTGACCAGCAACCACTGACCGTGGTTCATTGCCGGGTCCATCAAGAGCACGGCATAGGTCAGCGGAATATTATCGACGACGGCGGACAGCAAACCAATGGCGACATTGGCAGCGGTCGGTCCGAGATCGTGATAGAGCAGCCCCGAAAGCCCGTGCAGGTAACCGACGGCCGCGAGCCCGCCGACGCACAGCATGATGCCGTAAAAGAACAGCAGCGTGTCCCATTCGATCTTGGCAAAAATCTCGAAGATGTTGAACGGCTGCCGGCTGTCGTCGTTCGCGAGCGCGCGCGCTTCCCAGCCGTGCAGAAAATAGCCGTAAAGATTGAGAATTCCGAGACCCGTCATCATGCCGAGGAAGGGCGGCAGGTGCAAAGTGTGATCGAGTATCACCGTGAGCGCGATGGTGGCGAGAAACAGTCCGGCGATGAACAAGCCGCCCTTGCGCACCGCGATGCGCGCCCCGCCGCCTTCGATCTTACTCTTGGGCAGGAAGAAACTCATCAGCAGCGCCGGTACCAGCCAGTTGACCGCCGCCGGTACGAACAGATCAAAAAACTCAAAGAACGCGACCTTGCCCTGTTGCCAAACCATCAGCGTGGTGATGTCGCCGAACGGCGAGAAGGCGCCGCCCGCATTGGCAGCCACGACGATCGAAACCAGCGTGATGGCGATCGCTTTTTTCTGCTGCCCCAGCGCGGCGAGCGCCACGGTGCCCATGATGAGCGCCGTCGTCAGATTGTCGGCGACCGGCGACAGCAAGAAGGCGCCAAACCCGGTGAGCCAGAAAATGCCGCGCACCGAGACCTTGGCGGCGGTGAGCCGGGAGCGCAGCGCCTCGAACAGGCGGCGCTCGACCAGCGCGTTGACGAAACTCATGGCCGACAGCAGGAACAAGAGCAGCTCGGCATATTCGAGCACGATTTGGCGAATCTTCGCCGTCACCTCAGGGCCGCGGCCGTCAAAGGCGAAACCCGCCGCGACGATGATCCAGATCAGGCCCGCCGCCACCATCACCGGCTTGGATTTGCGCAAGGCGAGCTTTTCCTCGGCGAACACCAGCGCATAGGCAAGGCAGAATACGGCCAGAACAGCGGGCGCGGCGAAAGTCATGAAAAGTCTCGGCGAAGCGTCAGCGCCAGCTTACGCAGAACCGGCGTTCAATCAAACCGATAGGCGTCCATCCTGAGCGAGCCGAAAGTGGCGCTTTGATGCAGGCGGCGCGCCGTCTCACCGGCACCATAAGCAACGAACAACGGCATGATATGATCCTCGCTCGGATGGGCGCGGGTCGCTTCGGGGGCGCGGCTGCGGTAGGCGATGAGATCGTCGCTGCGCCGCTCGGTGAGGGCGCCGTGCAGCCAATCGGCAAACCGCACCGACCATTCCGGCTCCGGCCCGCCGTTCCAATCAAGCGCCCTCAAATTATGAACGAAACCGCCGCTGGCCAGGATCAAACCGTTTTCACGGAACGGACGCAGTGCCTCGCCGAGCGCGATATGATGGGCAACTCCCAGCCGCGACGATACCGAAAGCTGCAGCACCGGAATATCGGCTTCGGGATACATCAGCATCAAAGGCACCCAGGCGCCGTGATCGAGACCACGCTGCGCATCGGTACGAACGGCGAGACCGGCCTTGCCGAGAAGTTCGGCAATCTGCACCGCCGCCTCCGGCGCGCCAGGCGCGTCATAGTGAAGATTGTAGAGCGGCTGCGGGAAACCGTAGAAATCGTGGATGGTCGAAGCCTTCACCGCCGTGGTCAGCGTCGGCGCCTCGGCGTCCCAATGGGCCGAAACGCCAAGGATCGCTTTGGGCCGCGGCAGGGTTTTACCGAGACCGCGCAGGAAATCGCGCGCCGGAACATCATCGAACGGCAACGTCGGCGCACCATGGGAAACGAACAGGGCGGGAAACATCGTCGGCCTCCTTGTCTGCTAAACATGGAGGCGGGGGTCGCGCCAATCAATGGAAAAGATCGGCTCGCATCGTTTCCAAATCTTATCCTTCGAGACGACCTTTCGCCCTCAGGATGAGGTAAATCAACTTACTTCAGCTTGTAGCTGACAAACGCGAACTTGCTGCTATCAGGCGCCCACGACGGCACATTGAGCGTGCCTTGCCCGCCGAACAGCGTCGCAATCACCTGCGGCGGCCCGCCCGCGAGCGGCAACAGGCGCAACGTGACATCTTTGTTGGCGGGATGATCCTTCACCTCGACGTCGGTCCCGAACGAGACGTACACAACCCACTTGCCATCCGGCGAAGGATGCGGGAACCAGTCGCGCGTTTCGTCTTCAAAGGTGAGCTGCAGCGGTTCGCTGCCATCACTCCCGATCCGCCACAGTTTCATGTTGCCGCTGCGCGTCGAGTTGAAAAAGACGAATCGGCCATCGGGCGAATAATCGGGACCATCGTCCATCCAGTTGCCCGACGTCAGCCGTTCTTCGGCGCCGCCCGCGGCGGGACAGGTCCACAAATTCAGGATGCGATCGCCGCGCGCCGCGACATAGGCGAGCGTGGAACCGTCCGGTGACCAGCCATGCCAATACGACGGCCCCTGCGCCGTCACCAAGCGGGGTTTGCCGCCCTC
>JAATGK010000159.1 GCA_015654715.1 Alphaproteobacteria bacterium | reverse complement strand
CGTCGTCAGATGCTCTTCGCCCTCCCGGCCCATAATCTGAGCGGCGGCATCGAGGATGCACCGGACCGTTTCTTTGGCGCGCGCCTGCGTCGGCCTTTTTCTTTCTGGATTCAAGCGTTTGGACCCGATCATGGAACCCCGCCCGAGAGCGGTGGAAAAGCGAGTATGAAAACTGAATAATCCTCATAAACTGGCCGGCGTCAATGCCCGCCGGGCGTTGAAGCGGTTGGCGGCCGTCTTGTCTTGGCACGCAAAAAAAGGAGACCGGTGTTCAAGCCGGGCATCGGGTCATGGCGGACGTCAAGCGAGGCCGTGTTGCTCTAGCGTTTTTGCTTCTTGTCGGGCTTAGCGGTTGCCACGCCCGCAATGAGGACGATCCCAACAAGTTGCCGATCGTCACCGTCGCGCACCCGCTCGGCCAAACCGTGCCGCGGTATCTCGATGCGACCGGGCAGACGCAAGCCATCAACAGCGTCACGTTGCTCGCCCGGGTCGAAGGATCGCTGGTGTCGATCGGCTACCAGGACGGCACGCTGGTCAAGAAGGGTCAGCGCCTGTTTCTGATCGAGCCGGACCTTTATGCGGCCAAGCTGGCTTCCGCCGAGGCATCGGCTCTTCAAGCGCGCGCGACACTGACCAACGCCGCGCAGCAATATAACCGCCAGATCAGGCTGAACGCGGCCCAAGCGACATCGGCACAGAACCTGGATGCGGCCAAGGCCGCGCGCGACACGGCGACAGGCGGGCTCGCCGCCGCGGAAGCGGATGTGAAACAGGTGAAGATCAATCTCGGCTATACCACGGTCGCCGCCCCCTTCGACGGCATCGCCACCGCTCATCTTGCCGACGTCGGCGCTATGGTCGGTTATGGCGGCACCCCTACCCAGCTTGCCACGGTGGTCGAGGTCGATCCGATCCGCGTCGTCTTTACGATTGGCGAGGCGGATGCGCATTCCATTCAGCGGTTGGCCGAAGACCCGGCGGCCTTCGGCGCCATTGAGGTTCTGGCTGGGACGGCGGCTGAAGCGGGATACCCCCATCGCGGCAGGATGGATTACGTCGCGCCGCAGATCGACAGCGCCAGCGGAACGCTCAGTCTGCGAGCGGTGTTCGCCAATAACGACCATGCGCTGCTACCCGGTGCCTTCGTACGCATCCGGGTTGTAATCGGGGTTTGGCCGCACGCGCTGCTCGTCCCCGCAGCGGCCGTCGGCACCGATCAGCAGGGGCGCTACGTTTTTTGCGTCGGCAAGGACGGGGTGATCGAACAACGTCCCGTCATCACCGCAACCGGCCCGAACGGACTTCAAATCGTCACCAGCGGTCTGGGCGCCAAAGACACCGTCATCATCGAGGGCATCGGATCAGTTGCGCCCGGCACGAAGGTTCGCTCCCGCTGGTCCGCAATCAATCCCCAATAGCTCGAAAAATCATAGGCGGCGCGCCCCGTGTTTTCCAAATTCTTCATCGAACGACCGATATTGGCGAACGTCATCGCCTTCATCACCTTGCTGATCGGCGGCATCGCCTTTTTCCGATTACCGGTCGCGCAATACCCCAATGTCGTGCCGCCGACGATCCAGGTCAGCGCGCGCTTTCCCGGCGCCGGCGCCAAAACCGTAATGGAGACGCTAGCGCTGCCGATCGAGCAGCAGGTCAACGGCGTGCCGGGCATGCTGTACATGCAATCGACCAGCGCCAGCGACGGGACCTATTCCCTGATCGTGACCTTCGAAATCGGCACCGATGCGAACCAGGACCAGATTCTGGTGCAGGATCGCGTCAATGCCGCGATGGCCAAGCTGCCGGACGCCGTCCAATCGCAAGGCGTGACAGTGCGCAAGAAATCCACCTCGATTCTGGAATTCGTCACCCTCGACTCAGCGGACAAGCGGCTCGACAGTCTTTATCTCTCCAACTACGCCACCATTCATTTGCGCGACGAGCTGTCGCGACTGCCCGGCGTCGGCGATGTGACGGTGTTCGGGGCCGACGAATATGCCATGCGCATCTGGCTCGATCTGGACAAACTGCAAGCGCGGGGCTTGACGCCGGCCGATGTCACCACCGCAATCCAGCAGCAAAGCCAGGCGGTACCAACCGGCCAGATCGGCATGCCGCCGACGGACAAAGGCCAAGCCTTTCAATACACGCTGAATCTGCGCAGCCGGTTGTCCGACACCACCGATTTCGAAGACATCGTCGTCAAATCGTCGACGTCGGACGGCGGGCGCCTGACGCGGGTGAAGGATATCGGTCGCGTCGAATTGGGGGCGCGATCCTACGGCCAGATTTTCAGCATGAATGGCAAAACCGCTGCCGCGATCGCGATCAGCCAGCTTCCCGAAGCCAATGCGCTCAATGTCGCCGGCGAAGTCGATGCCAAGATGAAACAGCTCGGCAAGACGCTGCCGTCTGCGGTTCATTATTCCATTCCGTTCAACACCACGGCCTTCGTCAACGCCGCCGTGCACGAGGTCTACAAGACGCTGATCGAGGCCTGCATCATCGTGCTCGCGGTCATTCTGCTGTTCCTGCAGGATTGGCGCGCCATGCTGGTTCCCGCCACCACCGTGCCGGTGACGCTGATCGGCGCCTTTGCCGCCATGGCGGCGTTTGGATTCTCGCTCAACATGTCGACGCTGTTTGCTTTGGTGCTGGCGATCGGTATCGTGGTCGATGATGCCATCGTGATCGTCGAGGGCACCGCGCGCCATCTCGAAGCGGGGATGTCCGGTCCGGCGGCGGCCGAGGCGGCCATGCGCGAGCTGTTCGGGCCGATCGTCGGCATCACCTTGGTGCTGATCTGCGTCTTCCTGCCGGCCACCTTTCTTAGCGGACTGACCGGACGGCTTTACCAGCAATTCGCCATGGTCATCGCCGCCACGGCCGTGATCAGCGCCATCAACGCGGTGACGCTGAAGCCGACCCAGGCCGCGTTATGGATGCGTCCGCCGCGGCCGCTGACCGAACGCAATATCGTGTTTCGCACTTTCGAAAGGGGATTTTCGGCGCTGGAGCGTTGGTACGAGCGCACGCTGCGTTATGCGCTGCACTGGAAATACGTTACTTGCGGTATCGGGCTGTCGCTGGTCGTGCTGGCGTTCGTCGCGCTTGGTCTGGTGCCGACCGCACTGCTGCCGCTGGAAGATCAGGGTTATTTTCTGATTTCGGTCAAGCTTCCCGGCGGCAGCTCGCTGCCCCGGACCAACCAAGCGCTGGCCCAGGTGTCGGACCTCGCCCGCCAAGTGCCCGGCGTCGACAACGTCATCACCGTCGCCGGCGTCTCGGCGCTCGACAACAACGCTTCGCTATCTTCGGCCGGCCTCGCTTATGTCGTGATGAAGCCGTGGAACCAGCGTCCGTCATCGCAGGGCTTGCGCGAATCCTATAACGCGCTGAGCGCCAAGCTGTCGCACCTTCCCGATGGCAGTGCCATGGTGATCCCGCCACCGCCGATTCAGGGTATCGGCAATGTCGGCGGCTTCGCCATGGAAGTGGAACTGCGCGACGGCAGCTTCGATTTCGGCCGGCTGGACAGGCTGAGTTCGGCCCTCGCCGTGAACGCCATGGCAGAGACGCCTCTGGTTGGCGTACGGCGGACGTCGGAATTTTCGGCGCCCCAATTCGACATCGAGATCGACCGCAGCAAGGCTGCTACGCTCGGGGTGAATATGGGCAGCGTGTTTGGTGCCGTTTCGACCTATCTCGGCTCGGGCTACGTCAATCAGTTCGTCCGCTTCGGTCATACTTTCCAGGTTTTCGCGCAATCGGAATACACCCATCGCACGCTTCTGGAGGATGTCGGCGAGATCAAAGTAGCAAACAGCGCCGGAGATATGGTGCCGCTTTCGACGCTTGCCGCGATCACGCCGACAGTCGGGCCGCCGCTGATCAGTCTTTATAATCTTTATCCCGCCGCCGCCATCGTCGGCCAACAGCAACCAAATTTGAGTTCCGGTCAGGCGATGACTTTGATGGAAACCGTTGCCACCAAAACCTTGCCGCCCGACATGGGGTTCGACTGGACCGGCATGTCCTATCAGGAGAAAATCACCGGCGGACAAATCTATTTCGTCTTTTTCCTGGCGCTAGCGCTGATCTATCTGGTCCTGGCAGGCCAATACGAAAGCTGGCTTAGCCCGCTGGCGGTTATTTTGTCGGTACCGCTGGCGATGTTCGGAACCGCGGTCGTCCTGCTCGCCCTCAATGTGGCGAACTCGCTTTATACCCAGATCGGTCTCATCCTGCTGGTGGCGCTGGCGGCCAAGAACGCCATTCTGATCGTCGAGTTCGCTCGCGACCTGCGGATGAAAGCAGGACAGTCGATCTTGGATGCGGCACTCCACGGCGGCCGCTTGCGGCTGCGGCCAATCCTGATGACCTCGATCGCCTTCATCTTCGGCATGATCCCCTTGGTGGTGGCACACGGCGCCGGGGCCAGTGCCGCCAAATCGATCGGCATCTCGGTCGTCAGCGGCATGCTGATCTCG
>JAATGK010000118.1 GCA_015654715.1 Alphaproteobacteria bacterium | reverse complement strand
TTTCCGGAATCAGGATCATGAGAATTCTCATCGCCCCGGAACTCCCCTGTTGATGCCGAACCCGGCTTCCTCGCAAGTGAGGAAGCCGGCGATCGCTTCGAACGCCTCAGGCCTTGATGAAGGCGAGCAGGTCGGCGTTGATGATGTCGGCATGGGTCGTGGCCATGCCATGGGGAAAGCCGGGATAGGTTTTGAGCGTCGCGTTCGGCAGGATCTTCGCCGACAGCAATCCAGAATCGGCGATCGGCACGATCTGGTCGTCCTCGCCATTCATTACCAACGTCGGCTGCGCGATCGCCTTGAGGTCTTCGGTGAAGTCGGTTTCCGAAAAGGCCTTGATGCAATCGTAATGCGCCTTGGCGCTGCCCATCATGCCCTGACGCCACCAGTTGTCGATGATGCCTTCCGACACCTTCGCGCCGGGCCGGTTGAAGCCGTAAAAGGGACCGGCCGGAACGTCGCGGAAAAACTGCGCCCGGTTGGCGGCGAGCGCGACGCGAAAGCCATCGAAAACCTCAATCGGCAGACCACCGGGATTGGCCGGGGTCTTGACCATGATCGGCGGCACCGCGCCGATCAGCACCGCTTTGGCGACCCGGTCCTTGCCATAGCGAGCGACGTAACGGGCGACTTCGCCGCCGCCGGTCGAATGGCCGATATGAACGGCATTGCGGAGATCGAGGGCCTGGGCGAGTGCGGCCACATCGGCGGCATAAGTATCCATGTCGTTGCCGCCGGAGGTCTGTGACGAGCGGCCATGACCGCGCCGGTCATGCGCGATCACCCGGTAGCCATGCGCCAGGAAGAACAGCATCTGCGCATCCCAATCGTCGGCGCTGAGCGGCCAGCCATGATGGAAGACGATCGGTTGACCGCTGCCCCAGTCCTTATAGAAAATCTGGGTGCCGTCTTTGGTGGTGATGGTGCCGCTGGGGCTCTTGGCTTTCGTCGATTTGGGCGCTGCCGCTTGAGCGGCGGGTACGGCCGACGCCGCGGCGAGGCCGAGGCTGGCGATCATCACGCCGCGGCGAGAGGCTTCGTTGGTGGATGGGTTCATATCGGTCTCCTTGGTGCATGTTTTGCGATAATGTTTATCGCGATATGTTTATTTATTGCCCTTTCAGTTTCATGTCAACGATAATTGTTATCGCGATAAAGTATTTCGTGCTAAAGAGAATGAGTCCGAGTGCACCCCGAAGGTATGCCTATGTTCAGCCCCACAAACGTCCCGTTGCGTAACCAGCTCTGCTTTGCGCTCTACACGGCCAACATCGCCATCAACCGCACTTACAAGCCGATGCTGGACGCCATGGGCATCACCTATCCGCAATACCTCGTGTTGAGTGTCCTGGGGGAGGCGGACGGCGTGACGATCGGCGCGGTCGCCGACCGGCTGGGGCTTGAATCGAGCACGGTGACGCCGCCGGTGAAGCGTCTGGAACAGGCGGGCCTGGTCGAACGCCGGCGCAGCAAAAGCGACGAACGCCAAGTTCATGTCTGGCTGACCGACGCCGGCCGCGCGCTGCTCGTCCGCTCGAGTTGTTTGGGCGAAACCTTGCTGAAGCGTTCGGGCTTGACGCTGGAAGAGTTCACCGCCCTAAACCAGCAGGTCCATGCCCTCAGCGACGCCTTGGGCGGGGAACACCAAGATTCGTCACCTGCCACGCCCGGCGGTCAAAGCCGTTAAGGCGGTAACGATCATCGAATGATGAGACGCGGGAGCACGCGGTTTCCAACCGCTCAGGTGGTAACATCTCGGATGGCCGGTAGGGGGCGAAGGACATGAGAGCAGCACGATGGAGCATGTGGGTTGGGGCCGGAGCGGTTCTGGCGATGGCGGCGGCCGCCGCCGATAGCAAACTGCCGACCCTCCCAAGCGGCAAGCCGGGTCTGTATGAACTCTCCGCCGCCACCAACGGATCGGTCTTTCGCGGGCACGGCGCCGCGGACCTATCGGAAAAAGACCTGGAACGCCTCGCGGATGAGACTTTGGCGCAGTCCGTGCCGGTGTTCCGGTTCTGCCACGAAGCAGGCGAAGCGAAGCCATTCGAGCCGACCGACATCATCGGATCCAAATGCACTTACGCCAAGGTCGTGGCGACAAAAAACGGATACTCGGCGGAGGCCCGCTGTGCCGTCAATCAAAGGGTAGATGTCGTAAACCTCAGCGTCGAAGCCGACACGCCGGAACATCGTAAAGTCACGCTCAGCATTTCCTTCCCCGGCACATCGCTTCCGCTCATCACGCGCTACGAGACAAACTGGATGTCCTCCGATTGTGGTGACATTCCGTCTGGTGCGGGGCGTACGACCGACAGCAAACTCATTGCGCTACCGAAGCCCTAGAGGTTTGGGGCCGGAATGCGGGGGCAGAAAAATCAAATTCCCGCCTTCACCTGTTCCTCAGCGAGGCGGAGGAGGTCTTCCATTTTGCGGCGGATAGCATCCTCGCCATGAGAGAGGCCGCTCACGGCGATATCGGCGGTCACTTTGGCCAGAACGCCGCCGGGGCGCAGGTCGGCGGCAACGACTGTTTTGGCGTAGGCGCCCGCCTCTTCCGGCGTCAGGCCCATTTCGGCGGCGGCCCACAATCCGAGCAATTTGTTCCGCCGGGCCAAGGCCTTGAACTTGAGCGCCTCCTCCAGCGCCCATTTGTCCTCATTCTTTTTGCGCCGCTCCTCGAACGCGTCATCCATGGCAAGTCCTTGAAATTGCTCAAGATGGTCGCCAGACCTCGGACCAGATGCGCCAGTTTAGCGCGGCTCCGCCCCGGGCGCGATGGCTTCCGGCGTCCGGGCACGTTGCCCCCGGGCCGCGCGATGCCTATTTTGGGGCGGCGGGGTCGTGTCAGGCCCCGCTTCGCGTTCTGCGAATCCTGGAGCGCGCCAGGCAGGCCAAGGTGGCCAAGGTGGATAGTCTGATGAAACGCCGGCGCATGATCTACGAAGGCAAGGCCAAGATCCTCTACGAGGGTCCCGAGCCCGGCACCATCGTCCAGTATTTTAAGGACGACACCTCGGCGCTCGACCAGACCAAGAAGGCGGTGATCGAGGGCAAAGGCGTCCTCAACAACCGCATCAGCGAATATCTGATGACCCAGCTCAACCTGATCGGGGTGCCGACGCATTTCGTCCGCCGCCTCAACATGCGCGAGCAGCTCGTCAAAGAAGTCGAAATCATTCCCCTCGAAGTGAAGGTGCGCAATGTGGCCGCAGGCTCGCTCTCAAAGCGCCTCGGCATCGAAGAAGGCACGCCGCTGCCGCGCTCGATCATCGAATATTATTACAAGAACGATGCGCTGCATGACCCCTGGGTGTCGGAAGAGCACATCACCGCGTTTGGCTGGGCCAGCCCCCAGGATCTCGACGACGTCGTCAATCTCACCATTCGCATCAATGACTTCCTCTCGGGCCTGTTCCTCGGCGCCGGGATCAAGCTGGTGGATTTCAAGGTCGAATTCGGCCGGCTATGGGAGAACGACTACATGCGCATCGTTCTCGCCGACGAAATCAGCCCCGATTGCTGCCGCTTGTGGGACGTCAATACCGGCGAAAAACTCGACATGGATCGCTTCCGGCGCGACATGGGCGGACTGATGGAAGCCTACTCTGAGGTCGCACGTCGCCTGGGAATCCTACCCGAATCAGGGCAAGGAGAAGCCAAAGGACCGATGCTGGTGCGGTGATGCCCCCAGCCGCCGTAAATTGCCTCCCTTCCGGGTCGAGGCCGAACAAATTCGCGAAGCCGCTGCATTCGACGGGGGTATTGCGCCCTTTGGCGCGGCGAAATGGTTAGGGAGAACTCATGAAAGCGCGCGTCTTCGTCACTTTGAAAAACGGCGTTCTCGATCCGCAAGGCAAGGCGATCGGGCATGCGCTCAACAATCTCGGTTTTGCCTCCGTCGGCGACGTGCGCCAGGGCAAACTGATCGAGATCGAGCTTGCCGAGACCGACGAGGCCAAGGCCCGCGTCGAGATCAAAGAGATGTGCGAAAAGCTGCTCGCCAATACGGTGATCGAGAAATTCGACATCGAGCTCAAGGTCTAAAACCTTAAGGGGTATGGTCATGCGGATAGTGGCAGCCACGGGCTTGGCCGTTCTCTTGGCGTTTGGGCCCTTGGCGTTCGGGGCCGCCCGCGCCGACGACGCCATCGCGCCGGAGCGCCTCGCGCTCGCCAGAGAGGTTTTGGATCTGAGCGGGGCAAGCAAGGTCTACGACGACTATGGCAAGAATCTCGACGCGGTGATCACCCAACTGCGCCAATCGATGCCCGGCGTGGACGATACCGTGGTCGCCGACCTCAAGAAGATCGCGACCGAAGAATTCACCGCCGCCCGTCCCGAGATGATCGACGGCACCATCAAAATCTATGCCCGCCACTTCACGGAAAGTGATCTGAAGGCCCTGGTCGCGTTCTACAAATCCGACGCCGGCCAGCACTTCGCGGCCGAACTTCCCGCCGTGTCGACGGAGTGCATGCAGCTCAACGTCACCTTCACCAGGCGCTTCATCGCGCGATTCCAGCAATACATTGCGACGAAGATCGCGGGCGAGAACGCCAGCCAGGACAAGGACAAGAAGGACAAATGAAATCCGCCGTCGTCGTCTTTCCCGCTTCCAATTGCGACCGCGATGCCGCCGTCGCTTTGGAACAGATCACCGGCCATAAGCCCATTATGGTTTGGCATGCCGATTCGGACGTGCCCGATGTCGACCTCATCGTGCTGCCGGGCGGCTTTTCCTATGGCGATTACCTGCGCTGCGGCGCCATGGCCGGCCAATCCAACATCATGCGCGCCGTCAAGGAGAAATCCGAAAAGGGCGTGCATGTGCTCGGCATCTGCAACGGTTTCCAGGTCCTCACCGAAACCCACATGCTGCCGGGCGTGTTGATGAAGAACGCTCAGCTCAAATTCGTCTGCCGGCCGGTCGGTCTGACGGTGGTGGAAACCGAAAGCGTCTTCACCCGCAAATATGCGGCCGGCGCTCACGTCGAATTTCCGGTGGCGCACGGCGAAGGCAATTACGTCGCCGATGCTGAAACCCTCGACCGGCTCGAAGGCGACGGCCGCGTGGTGTTCAAATACGCCGCGGGCGAGAACCCCAACGGCTCGGCCCGCGACATCGCCGGCATCCTCAACGAAAAGCGCAATGTCCTCGGGCTGATGCCACACCCCGAACGCGTCTGCGATCCGCTGCTTGGCGGCACCGACGGCCGCGCCGTGTTCGAAGGACTTTTGGAAGCCCTTGGTTGATGCGAGACGTTTCTCGCGCCCCTCTTGCTTGAGCCTTAAAAAATGAACGCCCCCACCGCAGTCACTCCCGAAGTCGTCAAAGAGCATGGCCTGAACGACGAAGAATACGCGAAGATCAAGAGCCTGCTCGGCCGCGAACCGAGCTACGTCGAACTCGGCATTTTCTCGGTGATGTGGAGCGAGCATTGCTCGTACAAGACCACGCGCAAATGGCTGGGCACGCTGCCTACCAAAGCACCGCACGTCATCTGCGGGCCGGGCGAGAACGCGGGCGTCATCGATATCGGCGACGGCCAGGCGGCTATTTTCAAGATGGAATCGCACAACCATCCCTCGTACATCGAGCCCTACCAGGGTGCGGCGACCGGCGTCGGCGGGATACTACGCGACGTATTCACGATGGGC
>JAATGK010000320.1 GCA_015654715.1 Alphaproteobacteria bacterium | reverse complement strand
GTGCAGGCCCGAGCCGTCGTCGGTGTCGCCGATATACATGCCGGGGCGCTTGCGCACCGCGTCGAGGCCGCGCAGGACCTTGATGCTCTCGGCACCGTATTGTTCGGAGCCGTTCGCCTTGTTGGCGTCGCTCTGCCGTTCGGCGTCGTTTTGTTTTTCACCGTCGCTCATCAGCTCACCGCTACTCCTGCGCCGGCACCAATCATGATGACCGCCGCGGTCCTGTTGACGTTCTTGCGAGCCCGCTGGCTCGTCAGGAAATTGCGGACTTGCGCCGCCGCGCCGGCATACGCGAGCATGATCGAAGGGATCAGCACCGCCGTCGCCGCCACCAGCTGCAGGTAGCCCGCCGCATTCAAATGCCGCAAATCCACCACTTGCGGAAATACTGCCAGGAAGAAGCCCATCGCTTTGGGATTGCCCAGCGTGACCGATAGCTGGCTGAAGAAACTCTGGCTGGCCGTGGCGGGTACGATTTCGGGCATCTCGCTCACCTCGGCCGTCCAGTACTTATAGCCCATACTGAGGAGGTAAAGCGCGCCCGCATATTTGACGACCAGAAACCAGGCGCCCATCGCCGCCGCCAGGCCCGCCAGACCGAAGGCCGACAGCGTCATCCAGACCAGATCGCCGACCAGCGTGCCGATGGCGGCGGGGATCGCCTTGCCAAATCCGGAGCCCAAGGAGCGGGCCACCATGGCGATCACGCCGGGACCGGGCACGGCGATGCAGATCGCGTAGAACGTGCAGTAGAGAACGTAGGAATGCCACGAAATCATGGGGTTTCCTTAAGCCCGAAACGGCCGTTGTCAACGGTGAAAACATCGGCCCGGCCAGCCAGACTTTCGAACAGCGAATGGTCGGTTCCGGTCATCCAGGCTTGGGCGCCGAGCGCCAGTATTTCCTCGAATAATGCGGCCCTTCTGCGGCTGTCGAGATGGGCGGCGACTTCGTCCAACAGCAGCAGTGGCGCTTTGCCGTCGCGGGCGCGGCTCAGCTCCCAGGCATCGGCCAGAATGATCGAAACCAAGAGCGCTTTCTGCTCGCCGGTGGAACATTCGCGAGCATCGGCGCGCTTGACCACGTGACGCACGGCAAGGTCGCTGCGATGCGGGCCTGAGGTGGTATGGCCGCTTTCCGCATCGGCAATTCGGGCGCGGGCGAAGAGATCGCGCAAATGGGTTTCCGCTTCGGGGCCGAATTCGGCCGCCAGCACATCGGCTTCGCCCACCATCGCCAGTTGCGCTGAGGGGAAGGCGCCGGCCTCGCCGCGTTCGGCCAGCATCGCATTCAGCCGCGCCACGGTTTGCGCACGTGCAACGACAAGCGCCGTACCCGCCTCGGCCATTTCCTTTTCGAGGCCGTCCAGCCACATGGGATCGCGCGGGCCGAATTTGAGCAGCTTGGCGCGTTCGCGCATCGCGGTCTCGTAGCGCACGGCGCGGCGGCCGTGGGCGGGATCGAAGCCGAGCACCAGCCGGTCGATGAACTTGCGCCGCCCGCTGGCGCCTTCCGAGAACAGGCGGTCCATGGCGGGCGTCAGCCAGGTCATCTGGACCAATTCGCCGAGATCGGCGCTGGAAGCCGCCGCCACGCCGTTGAGCCGCACCACGCGCCGTTCGCCGCCACCGGGCCCAATCGCCAGCCCAGTCCCGATCTCGTAGGTCTCGCCGCCCCGCGCCACGCTCGCCGCCACCGCCCATAGGGCTTCGCTCGGGGCGGATTCTCTGAGTGGTTGGGGGCCCTTGCGAATGTGTTCGGAAAGCTTCGCCCCACGCAGGCCGCGCCCGGGCGCCAGCAGCGACAGCGCATCGAGCACATTGGTTTTGCCGGCGCCGTTCGGCCCCGCCAGCACCACCGGCCGCCCGCTAACCACCAGCTCGGCGCTGGCATAAGAGCGGAAATTGGTCAGCTGGATGCGCGTGACGGCGAGGCGTGCGGGCGCCTTCAACCCTCCCCTTGAGGGAGGGTCGGAAAATGCGTTAGCATTTTTCGGGGAGGGGTACGTCGGATCAGTCGTCACGACATACCCCTCCCCGAATTTGCTTCGCGATGCTCCGCAAATTCGACCCTCCCGGCTTCGCCCTTGGCTCCGCCGCGGCAAGTGAGACACACTTGGTGCGCCGAAGCGGAACGCGAAGGCGACCCTCAAGGGGAGGGTAGACGGACAACGGAAAACGCCGCATCACACCCGCATGGGCATGAGGACGTACAGCGTGCGGGGATCGTCCGTGTCCTCGATGACGGTGGGCGAGCCCGCATCCGACAGCAGGAACCGCACCGATTTGCCCTCGATCTGGCCGGTAACATCCAGCACATATTTGGCGTTGAAGCCGATTTCGATCGGGGTGGCGGAATAATTGGCTACCAGTTCTTCCGTCGCGGTGCCGCTTTCCGGATTGACCACCGTCAGCGTCACCTTGTCCTTGGCGATGACGAGTTTCACCGCCCGCGTCTTGTCCGCCGAAATCGTCGAGACGCGATCGACCGCCAGCCCGAATTCCTTGGCTTCCAGGCTGAGGGCCTTGTCGTTGCCCGAGGGGATCACCCGCTGGTAATCGGGGAATGTGCCGTCGATCAATTTGCTCGTCAGATCGACGCCGTTGAAGGCGAACTGGATCTTGGTATCCGACAGCGCGATTTCGATGCCGCCGTCGGCGTCGTCCAACAGGCGGCGCAGCTCGGCAATGGTCTTCCTCGGAATGATCACGCCCGGCATGTCGCTGGCGCCTTCGGGCAGCTCCAGCTCATAGCGCGCCAAGCGATGGCCGTCGGTCGCCACCGCGCGCAGCACCGGGGCTTTGCCGTCTTTGGCGGCGTGGACGTAAATGCCGTTGAGATAGAACCGCGTCTCTTCGGTCGAAATCGCAAAGCGCGTCTTGTCGATCAGCCGCTTGAGATCGTCGGCCGCGAGGCGGAATTTGTGGGGCAGGGCGCCCGCCGCCATCTGCGGGAAATCTTCCTTGGGTAGGCAGGCGAGTTCGAACCGCACCGTGCCGGCCGAAACCTGCAGGCGGCCCGCTTCGCCGGCCATTAGCTCGACCTGCACCTGGGCGCCGTCCGGCAGCTTGCGGACGATGTCATACAGCATGTGGGCCGGCGCGGTGGCGGCGCCGTTGCGCAGGACGTCGGCGGGCAGGGCCTCGACGATCTCGATATCGAGATCGGTGGCGGTG
>JAATGK010000267.1 GCA_015654715.1 Alphaproteobacteria bacterium | reverse complement strand
TCGCCGACGCCGGCGAACACCGAATAACCGCCGTGCTTCTTGGCGATGTTGTTGATCAGTTCCTGGATGAACACGGTCTTGCCGACGCCGGCGCCGCCGAACAGGCCGATCTTGCCGCCGCGGGAATAGGGGGCGAGGAGGTCCACTACCTTAATGCCGGTGACCAGCACTTGCGATTCTGTCGACTGGTCGGTGAACGAGGGGGCTTCGGCGTGGATCGGGCGGCGCTCGGTGGCGTTGACCGGGCCGCATTCGTCGACCGGCTCGCCGATGACGTTGATGATGCGCCCCAGCGTGCCTTCGCCGACCGGAACGGAGATCGGCAGGCCGGTGTCCTTCACTTCCTGGCCGCGGACGAGGCCGTCGGTGGTGTCCATGGCAATGGTGCGCACCGTGGATTCACCCAGATGCTGCGCGACTTCGAGCACCAGCCGGCGGCCGTGATTGTCGGTTTCCAGCGCGTTCAAAATCTGCGGCAGATGTCCTTCGAATTGGACGTCCACCACGGCGCCGGTGACCTGGGTCACCTTGCCGATTTTTGTGCTCGTCGTGTCGTTCATGGGCGTTACTTCCTCTCGAAACTGCTTTACGGCGCGAGCCGCGGTGATTTCGAAAGGAGGTCAGGCGGGATAATTCAGACGTTGACCAAATCGAGGCGCCGTTCGATGCGGCCGAGCCGTTCGTCGAAGCGGTCCATCCGACCATTGATTGCAGCAAGTTGAATTTGCTGCTGACCTAGCATGGTCTCAACAGACGACATGCGGGTCTTCAAATCCGCAATGTCCTGTTCCATGCGTTCCTGAGATGCACGCGTCCGGCGCAACAACTCCAGAACGATGTTTTCGGTCTCTTCGGTCATACGTCTATCTTATCCTACTTGCCTCCTTTGTTAAACCTCGTTTGTTAACCTTCAAAGAGCGGTCAAGGTGACGGGGATGTTGCCGCGCGTCGCCTTGGAATAGGGGCACATCTGATGGGCGTCTTCGAGCAAGGCCTGGACCTTGGCCTTGTCCGCGCCCGGAACCTTGAGACCGATTTCGGCGGCCAGCGAGAAGCCGTCGTCGCCCGCGTTGAGCGTGATCGCGACGTGGACCTGGGCCGAGGCCGGATCGATGCCGTGCTTCTTGGCCAGCACGATCACCGCTTGGTTGAAGCAGGCGGCATAGCCGATGGCGAAAAGCTGCTCGGGATTGTGCGCGTCGCCGTCGCCGCCGAGTTCCTTCGGGAACGACATTGCAAGTGCCAGGGTGCCGCCTTCGATCGCCGAACGTCCGGCGCGGCCGCCTTTGGAGATAGCTTTTGTCGTGTAGGCCATGATCGTTCTCCTTCCTTAGAGCGCTTCTGCGCCCGAAATGATTTCGATCAGTTCGCTGGTGATCTTCGACTGACGCGTACGGTTGTAGAGCAGGGTCAGCTTGCCGATCATTTCGCCGGCATTACGGGTGGCGCCGTCCATCGCGGTCATCTTGGCGCCGAATTCGCCCGCGACGTTCTCCAGCAATGCGCTGAAAATCTGTACGCTGATGTTCTTGGGCAAGAGCTCGGCCAGGACTTCGTTTTCGTCGGGCTCGTATTCGTAGACCTGGCTGGGCTGGGCCTCGCCGGCTTCGATCGCCGCCGGGATCAATTGCAGCGCCGTCGGCGTCTGGGTCATCACCGACTTGAAGCGGGCGTAGATCAGCGTCGCAACGTCGAACTTGCCTTCATCGAACATGGCGAGCAGGCGCTTGCCGATGGCGTCGGCGTTGGCAAAGCCAAGCTGGCGCACGCCGGTGAATTCCACCGTGTCGATGATGAGGTCGGCGTAGAGGCGCTTAAGCTGATCGCGGCCCTTGCGGCCGACGCAGAGAATCTGAACCTGCTTGCCGGCCGCCTTGAGTTCTTCGATCTTGAGCCGGGCGAAGCGGACGATGTTGGTGTTGAAACCGCCGCAGAGTCCGCGATCGGCGGTGCAGACGATGAGCAACTGCTTGTCGTCCTTGCCGGTCCCGGTGAGCAGTTTGGGCCCGCCGGGATTGTTCTTCATCGCCGCCGCCATGCCCGAGATCACCGCCTTCATCTTCTGGGCGTAGGGACGGGCGGCTTCGTTTGCGGCCTTGGCGCGGCGCAGCTTCGACACCGCGACCATCTGCTGGGCTTTGGTGATTTTTCGCGTCGCCGTGACTGAGGCGATGCGGGTTCGTAGCGCCTTCAGACTAGCCATTAGGCGAACTCTTTCGCGTATTCGTCGATGACGGCCTTGAGCTTGCCTTCGATGTCGGCATTGAGGGCGCCGACGGTGCGGATGGCATCGAGGATGTCCTGGTGCTTGCCGTGGAACAGGGAGAGCAGGCCTTTCTCGAAATCGCCGACCTTGGTGACCGGCAGCTTGTCGAGATAGCCCTTCACGCCGGCATAGATCGACACGACTTCGTCTTCGACCGGCATCGGCGAATATTGCGGCTGCTTCAACAGTTCGGTCAGCTTGGCACCGCGATTGAGCAAGCGCTGGGTGGACGCGTCGAGGTCGGAGCCGAACTGGGCGAAAGCCGCCATTTCGCGGTACTGCGCCAGTTCCAGCTTGATCGAACCGGCGACCTGCTTCATCGCCTTCACCTGGGCCGACGAGCCGACGCGGCTGACCGAGATGCCGACGTTCACCGCCGGGCGGATGCCCTGATAGAACAGGTCGGTTTCGAGGAAGATCTGGCCGTCGGTGATCGAAATCACGTTGGTCGGAATGTAGGCCGACACGTCGTTGGCTTGCGTCTCAATGACGGGCAGGGCGGTCTGCGAGCCGCCGCCGTAGTCGTCGTTCATCTTGGCGGCGCGTTCGAGCAAACGAGAATGCAGCTAGAAGACGTCGCCCGGATAGGCTTCACGTCCTGGCGGACGGCGAAGCAGCAGCGACATCTGGCGGTAGGAAACGGCCTGCTTGGAAAGATCGTCATAGATGATCAGGGCATGCATGCCGTTGTCGCGGAACCATTCGCCGATGGCGCAACCCGCGAACGGCGCGAGGTACTGCAGCGGCGCCGGTTCGGCGGCCGTGGCCGACACCACGACGGTGTATTCCATGGCGCCCTTGTCTTCGAGCGTCTTGACGATCTGGGCGACGGTGGAAAGCTTCTGGCCGATGGCGACGTAGATGCAATAGAGCCGCTTCTTCTCGTCGCCGCTCTCGTTGATCTTTTTCTGATTGATGATGGTGTCGATCGCGATCGCGGTCTTGCCGGTCTGGCGGTCACCGATGATCAACTCGCGTTGTCCGCGGCCGATCGGGATCAGGGCGTCGATCGCCTTGAGGCCGGTCTGCATCGGCTCTTTCACCGAACGGCGCGGAATGATGCCGGGCGCCTTGACGTCGACGACGCGCTTCTCGGTCGACGGGATCGGGCCCTTGCCGTCCATCGCATTGCCGAGTTGGTCGATGACGCGCCCGAGGACGCCCTTGCCGACCGGCACGTCGACGATGGCGCCGGTGCGCTTGACGGTGTCGCCTTCTTTAATCGTGATGTCGGAGCCGAAAATCACGACGCCGACGTTGTCGCTTTCCAGGTTGAGGGCCATGCCCTTGATGCCGCCCGGGAACTCGACCATCTCGCCGGCCTGCACGTTGTCGAGGCCGTAGACGCGCGCGATGCCGTCGCCGACGGAGAGCACTTGACCGACTTCGCTGACTTCCGCTTCGGAGCCGAAGTTCTGGATCTCGCGCTTTAGGATTGACGAGATTTCGGCCGGTTGGATGTTCATCGTGTTACTTCCTTTAGTATTTGCCGTTCTTGGGGGCAGATTTTGCTTCTCACGCTTGCGCGCGACGAATTCAGTGGGCGGTGCCTCTCATCGCCAGGCGGATGCCGTTCAGCTTCGAACGCAGCGACGAGTCGATCATGCGCGAGCCGACCTTGACGACCAGCCCGCCGAGCAGGGTGGGATCGACTTCGGACTTGAGCAGCGGATCGCGGCCGAGCCGTTCTTTAAGGACGCGCTTCAGCTCGGTGACTTGCGCATCGTTCAGCGTCCGCGCCGACGTGACTTCGGCTTCGATTTCGCCCTTCTCGCGTTCAACCAGGGTGTTGAAGTCGTGGATGATGCCGGGCAACAGGAAGAGGCGGCGTTTGGCGCACAAGAGAAGCACGAAGCGCACCGTCAGTGCGTTGCCTCCCATGGCCCCAAGCAGAGCCTGCATTCCCTTGGCCTGCTCCTCGCGGGCGAACACCGGCGCCGTCACCAGACGGGCGAGATCGGCGCTTTCCGCAAGGCTCGTTTTAAGGGCTTGAAAATCGCGGCCGACGGCGTCGACCACTTTGGTTTCGAGGGCAAGCTCGAAGACGGCCAGCGCATAACGCCCTGCGATCCCCGAAAGATGAGCTTCGTCTGCCACGCTTTGTCCGTTTCATCGGAGCCGGAGAGAAGGACCCTAAAGCTCCATTAAACCCATGATGGAAAATGACAATTTATCGGCGCACGCGAATCCTAAAGCGTGCGCGGCGTGGGCCTTAGCATGGGAGGGGAATGGGGCGCAATAAGTGGCCCGGAGCCTATGGTCGCGGGGTACCGCGCAGATGCCAATCTGTTGCTTTCCTAGGCGGCACGGAAATCGCGATTGCTGAATTTGCAGGCGATTTGTCGCCTTCAGTCCGTCCGTTTGGCTCGCCGCTTCACAACTTTTTTCAACGTTTCGTTGATACGGCCTTGCCAGCCGGGGCCGTCTTCTTTGAAACCGCTGACCACATCCGCATCCAGGCGAAGTGTCACTTGGACTTTCGGGTGTTCAAGCTTGGGTCTGCCGCGTTTTCTGGCCCGGAGATCTTCAGCGGCTTCCAAAATTGCCGGCCACAGTTCTGGAATCTCGCTCATCGGGCGAGCCTTGCGAAACATCTCTTCCGTCCACTCCGGGTTGTCCGGATCGTCGATCGGAGCATCGGAATAGTCAGCGGGGTTGTACTTTTTCTTTTTCATAGCGCTTCACTTCTTTGCGATTTGCTCGCCGGAAACTGATGATGCGGATGTTCGCGCCGCGCATCGTGAATACGACCGCATGGAGTTCGCCCGCATAATCGGACAGCGCGATCAGCCGCAGCTCCCCATAGTCCTTCCGGTCTCGGCGAAGGTGATGGGACCGCTCCAGTCGAATTTCTCCAAATCGGCAAAGTCCAATCCGTGCTTGGCGCGGTTGGTCGAGCGCTTTGCCTCATTCCATTCAAAGGCCATCGAACAGCCTATTTTATGTAGTGCAAATAATACCCGCTTTCAAGAATAAATGCACTACAAAAAACATGCGGCGGCTTACCGCACCCGGCTCAACGTCCGTCGCAGCCGAAGCTGGAATGGCCAGGCCCAGACGCCATCGGCATTGACGAAATCGACCGAGGCCACCACCAGCCGCGCCCGGCCGACAATGTTGGCGGCGGGCAGGAAGCCGACGCCGTTTTCTTCGGGGCTGACGCGGCTGTCGGCCGAGTCATCGCGGTTGTCGCCCATGACGAACACATTGCCCGGCGGCACGATGAGTTCCGGCGTGTCGTCGTAATAGGCCCCCCATATCTTCTTGAAGATGGGGTGCTCGCGACCGTTGGGCAGGGTTTCGATATAGCGGTCGACGTCGAAATAAGTACCGGGTGCGGTCTCGCCGGGACCGTCTTCCACTTGGCCGCGGCCAACCGGGCGCAAGCCTAATTCGATGCCATTGATCCACAGCCGGCCGGACTTCATCTGGATATGGTCGCCGGGCAGGCCGACGACGCGTTTTACCAGGGTCTGGGCGGTGTTGCCCGGCTTGCGGAACACCACCACATCGCCGGGCTGGGGCAGGCTGGCGAAAAGCTGTTTGGCTGGCGTCGGGCCGCTGGCAAATGGCAGCGAATAGCGGCTGTAGCCGTAGGAGAACTTGGTCGCGAGCAACAGGTCGCCGATTCCCAGCGTCGGCTGCATCGAGCCCGACGGCACGTAAAACGGCTGGGCGAGCGCGGCGGCGCCCATATAGACGGCCGCGAAGATCAGCAGCGGCTCCTTGACCCAGTCCCAGACCTGGCGAACCTGGGCCGTGGTCACATACTTCGCACCCGCCGCCCGGATTCGCGCCGACGTCTCGACCAGCCAGGAATATGCCATGAATCGCCCTCCGATGCCTTTACCTGGGGCGAACAGCGGCAACTTTCAAGTGAGGCGCCCTGTATCCTTGGCCACTTGACGCTTATCGCACCCGGTTGAGCAGCCGCGACAGCCGATAATAGAGTGGCCATTCCCAGAACCCGTCGGCGTTCTTGAAATCGACCGAGCCGATCACGATGAAGGCGCGGCCCACCAGATTGCCCACCGGCACGTAGCCGACGCCGCCGAGTTCGACCGACCAACGGCTATCGAGCGAGTTGTCGCGGTTGTCGCCCATCATAAAGACATGGCCGGGCGGCACGACATAGACATCGGTGTTGTCCATGGGACCGTCCCACACCTTCTTGAAAACCTTGTGCTCTCGGCCGCCGGGCAAGGTTTCGATGTAGATCGGCACCATGGTTTCGCCGCCGTACTCGTCTTCATCGGCGGCGAGCCCGGCATACCTCAGCGGCAGTTCCTTGCCGTTGATCCAGAGGTGGCCGTCCTTCATTTGGACGCGGTCGCCGGGCAGGCCGATGAGGCGCTTGACGAAGGTGATCTTGGTATCGCTCGGCAGGCGGAACACCACCACGTCGCCGACCTTGGGCAGGTTCGCCAGCACCGGTGTGGGCGCGTGGGTCGACTTGCCGAGGAAGATGTAATCGAAGGGCAGGGCGTAGCGGGTGTAACCGTAGGGGAATTTCGCGGCCAGCACGGCATCGCCGATGGCCAGCGTCGGCTCCATCGATCCCGACGGCACGTAGAACGGCTGCACCACGATGGTGACGAAGGCGAACATCGTCAGCACCGCATAGAGCGGCTCCTTGATCCAGTCCCATGCCGCCTTGACGTCCTCGCGGGCGAAAAAAGCCGCGACCGGCTGAGGGATCAGTTCCACCGCAGTGGCGCGAACCCGGCTCCTGAAATTGGCCGGAGCTTTCGTCTGTTCAGACTTCATCAGGCGGTCGCCCCTCGGTTTCCCATACGTATCTCGTGGTTTTTGCTTCGATATTCAAGTCCGAACCGCAGTTGCCGAGAAGCGTCTGTCCCCCGATACTCGTTGCGGGTTCGGCTCTGAAACGCACGAAAGGAAGTACTCCATGAAGCTCGTTTTCGCCAGTATGGCGTTGATCTCGATGCTGGTTCCTGCCCATGCCGCCTTGACCGTCGGCGCTCCGGCGCCCGATTTTACGGCCCAGGCCGCCATGGGTGGCAAAGAATTCACGTTTGCGCTCACGGACGCCCTCAAGAAAGGGCCGGTCGTGCTCTATTTCTATCCCGCGGCGTTCACCAAGGGCTGCACCATCGAAGCCCACGATTTCGCTGAAGCGACCGACAAATTCGCCGCCCTCGGTGCCACCGTGATCGGCATCAGCCACGACGGCATCGCCAAGCTGAAGGACTTCTCGGTCAGCGAATGCCGCTCGAAGTTCGCCGTGGCGGCCGATCCCGACGGCAAGGTGATCGCAGCTTACGACACCAAGATCCCGCAGGCGGTCTATGCCAACCGCACCTCTTATGTGATCACGCCGGATCACAAAATCGCCTTCGAATACACCGCCATGAGCCCGGACCAGCACGTTGCGCTGACCCTGGACGCGGTACAGAAGTGGAAGGCCAAGCACTGAGGTTTTGCTGTCATCCCCGGCTGAGTGCGGCGCGCAAGCGCAGCGCGAAGGGAAGGGGACCCAGGTCGGGCCGTCTTCGCGATGGTCGAGGTAATGTACGGCTTATTCTCGTTCTCGTCCCGTGTGCCGATGTCTCTACCTGGGTTGCCTTCCCCTCGCTCGCGCGCTTCGCGCCCGTGCTCGGCCGGGAATGACACCTTTGGCGAAGCTCGGCGTTGCTTGTCTTGTAATGCTATAATGCGGATGTGATTCACAAGAACCCCAACATGCCCCTCAGCAAGACCAAGAAGAATGCCCTCACCCAGCTCGGCCATCGCGTCGCCATTCCGCAAACGCCGGCCGAGGCGAAGCTGGAAGCGGTGCCCAATCCTCATCCGGGTACGGATTATGTCGTGCGCTTCACCGCGCCGGAGTTCACCTGTCTGTGCCCGGTGACCGGCCAGCCCGACTTCGCCCATTTCGTCATCGACTATTGCCCCAAGGGGGCGCTGGTGGAGTCGAAGTCGTTCAAGCTCTATCTCAGCAGCTTCCGCAACAACCCGGCGTTCCACGAAGATACGACGGTGATGATCGGAAAAAGGCTGGTGACGGTGTTGAAGCCGAAGTATCTGCGCATCGCCGGCTTTTGGTATCCGCGCGGCGGCATTCCGATCGACGTGTACTGGCAGACGGGTCGCGTGCCGGCTAACGTCTGGCTGCCCGATCTCGAAGTCGAACCCTATCGCGGCCGCGGCTGAACGCTGCCTCAGCGGAAACAACAGCTCGTTAAGAAATTACGCGCGGCTGCATTGTAATTGTGCATTACGAACGCGCGCTGTGCAGTGCACATACGAAAGTGCGAGCTGCGCGAAAAGTGACCGGTATTTCTGCGTATTGCGGAAAGATCTCCTTAAAAGCTCGTACGGCAGACTTTCCTCTTCTCGCGGGGAAAACGGTCATGCAGGACGACATCATCGAGCTGACAAGCGAAGTCGAGCGCGTCACCGAGGAGAAGATCGGGCTGATCGACTCCATCATGCGCCAGACGCATCTGCTCTCGCTCAACGCCCGCATCGAAGCGGCGCGCGCGGGTAATAGCGGCAACGCCTTCGCCGTGGTGGCCTCCGAGATGGGGACCGTCGCGAAGGACATCGGCGTCGTCTCGAAAGAGCTCAAGATGGCGATCGCGGGTAACGTCTCGGTGATGGCCGACATTGTCGGAAAATTCCGCGGCATGCGCTGTCAGGATCTGGCGCTCAACATCATCGAGATCATCGACCGCAATCTTTACGAGCGTTCCTGCGACGTGCGCTGGTGGGCGACCGATAGCGCCGTGGTCGAAGCGGCCGAAGACCCGACACCGGACCGTTGCCGCTATGCGTCCTCGCGGCTGGCGACGATATTGCGCTCCTATACGGTCTACCTCGATTTGTGGATCGCCGACGCGCGCGGCCGCGTCATCGCCAACGGCCAGCCGGAGAAATACCGCGTGGCAGGAACCGACGTGTCGGGCACGAGTTGGTTCCGCGATGCGATGAACACGCGGTCGGGCGAAGAGTTTGCGGTGGCCGATATTGCGGCTACCAGCGGGCTGGAGGGTGCGGCGGTTGCGACCTACGCCACCGCGATCCGCGAGCGTGGCAAGACGGACGGGCGGCCTGCGGGCGTGCTTGGCATCTTCTTTGATTGGACACCGCAGGCCAAGGCCGTGGTGACCGGGGTCGGCCTGGCGGATGAGGAGAAGGCGCAGTCACGGGTGTTGATCGTGGATGCCGAAAGTCGCGTCATCGCGGCATCGGATGGCCGCGGCGTGCTGCAGGAAAACTATGTGCTCGACCGCGCGGGCAGCGACCGAGGCTTCTACACCCGTGACGGCAAGCTCGTCGCCTTTGCGCTGACCCCCGGCTACGAGACCTACAAGGGGCTGGGCTGGTACGGCGTGATCGAGACCGCTGCTTAATGCGAGGCCGCGTGCGGGTCTTTTTCGCCGGCTTTCATCGCCAACTGGATGAAATCGATCGCGACCGGGCAATTGTAATAGCTCGACCGCGCGCAATTGGGATTGTAGGCGAAGTTGCAGTCGATCACGACTTTGGCCG
>JAATGK010000482.1 GCA_015654715.1 Alphaproteobacteria bacterium | reverse complement strand
GATCAATGCCTAGAGCTGTTTGGCGGCATCGCCGGGGCGGCCCGCCAAGGAGCGCACTTCGGTCGCGAACACCGCAACGCCCTTGCACGATTCGCCCGCCCGCGCCGCTTCGACGCCCGCATTGAGAGCCAGAAGATTGGTCTGGAAGGCGAACTCGTCGATCACGCCGATGATGTCGGTGATCTGCTTGGACGACTGCGAAATAGCGTCCATCGCCTCGATCGCCGTATTGACGACATGACCGCCGTCTTCGGCCGCGCTCTTGGCCATGGTCACACTGGCGCGAGCTTCTTTGGCGTTCGACGCGGTCTTCTTGACCGTGGCGGTGATCTCTTCCAGCGCCGCGGCCGTCTCTTCCAGGCTGGCGGCCTGCTGTTCCGTGCGACGCGACAAATCATCGGCGGCCGCGGAAATCTCACCGGCGCCGGTGGTGATCTGCCCGGTGGTCGTAAACACGCCTTTCAAGGTTTCTTGCAAGCGCTCCATGACGGTGTTGAAGTCTTCCTTCAGCTTGGCGAACGGCCCGGTCAAATCGGCGGTCACGCGATGGGTAAGATCGCCCTTGGCAAGGTACTCCAGCCCGGTGCCGATACTGCCGACGATGACCTCGGTCTGCTCTTTTTTGGAGTGTTCGGCCGCGGCGAGCTGGTTTTTGAAGCTCGTCATCGTGTCCGCCAGCTTGCCGATTTCGTCGTCCTGATCGGAATGCGGGACATAGGTGTCAAGCTTGCCGGACGCCAGTTCGGCCATGGCGCCGGTGATCTTGACGAGCGGCTTCGACACGGCGGCGATCAGGACATAGCCCGCGGCAAAGCAAAGCAGCACGGCGAGCGCAATGGCGACATAAATCCACAGCCGCGCCGAGGTGAAGACCTGTTGCGCGGCATCTCCCGACGCGGTGACACCGTCATTGTTGTAGGCGATGAGCGCGTCTACAGCGTCCTTCACATGCCCGAAATTCTTGCGCATGGGGCCCATCAGATACGGCGCCGATTCGTCGAGACCTTTGGTGCTGTGCACTTCTGCCAGCTTGTCCTGCAAAGCGGTGTAGGAATTCCAGGTTTCACGGACGCGGTCGAGCAGTTCGCGTTCCTTGCCCGGCGAACAGACGGCTTCGTATTGGACGAGCACCGCGTCCGCGGCGTCCTTCAAGGAGCTCAGCGTCTTGACGTCGGCGTCGTGCGCGGCGCCTTTGCCCAGAATGAAAGCGTGCTGGAACGAGCGGTAGCGCGTCGTGGTGTATTGGAACGTCGCCATCTCGCGCATTCCAGGCACCCAGTTGTCACGCATCGCGGCGGATTCCGTGTTGACCGCAGAAATGCGACTGACGGCAAAGATACCCAGGACCACCGTGGCGGCCAGAACCAGCGCGAAAGCAGCTATGACCTTCGTGCTGACCGATAGATCCCGAAATCTTTGCGCCATCTCACACCAATCCAATCGCTCACAGCCGGAGTAATCCGCCGGTTTCTCGCAGTTGACATCAACCAGTTTGAGACTTCGTGAACGGACGACATGACCTTTCACGCGCGCGCCGACCGGACGCAGTCGTATTTGTGCGTATAGAGACAACCCGGGCGAGAACATGCGTCCCCGCCCGTTCGTTATCGCGCTGTAGTGATGCGGCTAGAACTCGGTCCAGGAATCTTCTTCGGCAACCGGGCGTACCGCGATCGCAGTGGCGGCCCGGCGCGGCGAGGCGGCGGAGCGCGACGGTGCGGACTTCGGCACGACGCGTGGCTGCGGTACCGGGCGCACCACCGGCGCAGCGCCACCGACTTCGAAGAAACCGACCAGTTCCTGCAAGTGCTGCGTCTCGCTCGCCAGATTGCGCGAGGCGGCGGTCGACTCTTCCACCATGGCGGCGTTCTGCTGGGTGACCTGATCCATCTGGCCGACGGCCGAATTCACTTCTTCGATGCCGGTGGCTTCCTGTTGCGCCGCCATCGCCATTTCCTGGACGACGACATTGATCTGCTGCACCTGCTGGACGATATGCATCAACGCCTGACCGGTAGCGGCGACGTGCTTGACGCCGTCTGCGACCTGCCCGCTCGACGCACTGATCAGCGTCTTGATCTGCTTGGCGGCATCGCTGGAGCGCCCCGCCAAGGCGCGCACTTCGGTCGCAACCACGGCAAAGCCCTTGCCCGCTTCGCCGGCGCGCGCCGCTTCGACACCGGCGTTCAGCGCCAGAAGATTGGTCTGAAAGGCAATCTCGTCGATGACGCCGATGATGTCGGTGATTTTTTTCGACGACTGCGAGATGGCATCCATCGCCTTGGTCGCGGTTTCGACGACGCGTCCGCCCTCTTCAGCCGCCGTCTTGGCCGATGCCATCGAGACATTGACCTCTTTGGTATTGGCGGCGGTCTTCTTGACCGTGGCGGTGATCTCTTCCAGCGCCGCGGAGGTTTGTTCAAGCGAGGCGGCCTGTTGTTCGGTGCGGCGCGACAGGTCATCGGCAGCTTGGCTTATCTCGCCCGCGCCGGTGGCAATCTGGCCGGTGGTGGCAAGCACGTTCTTCAATGTGTCCTGAATGCGGGCCATGGCGGCGTTGAAATCGCCCTTCAGCTTGATGAACGGACCGGTAAGCGCGGCTTCGATGCGGTGGGTGAGATTGCCTTTGGCGAGATGATCGAGTCCGGCGCCGATGCTCGACACGATGATCTCGGTCTGCTCGGCTTTGGAGCGTTCCGCCGCCGCGAGCTGGTTCTTGAAGGTCGTCATAATGCCCGCCAGCTTGCCGATCTCATCTTGTTGATCGGAATGCGGGACATGGGTGTCGAGCTTGCCGGACGCCAGTTCTTCCATCGCACCGGTGATCGAGACCAGCGGCGCCGAAACGCTGCGGATCAAAATCCAGCCCGCCAGCATCGCCAGCAACGCGGCAAAGCCCATCGCGACGTAAACCCAAAGCTGCGACGTTTGGAAGGTGGCATCGCCTGCAGCACTGGCGACCGCGCCGCCCTTGTTGTGGTATTCCACTGCGGCTTCGATGCTCGAACGCAGATCCTCGAAGCCCGCCATCATCGTGGTCATATAGTATTCGAACGCCGCCGCCTGACCGTCTTTTTTCTCGATAGCGAGTTCGTTCTGCAGCAGCGGCTCGTACGCCGCCCAGGCCGTGCGCACATGGCGACCGAGCGGTATTTCCACATCGCCTTCGGTCGACTCGTCGAATTCCTTGACCAGCTTCGCCGTCTTGTCGTGCAAGGATTGCAGTTTGGCCAGCGCCGTTGCGCGCGCCTTGGGCGATGTCGACATCAACACCGCGCCCTGCCACGAGCGAAACCGCGTCGCGACATACTGAAGCTGGCCGAGTTGCTGCATGTCGGGCAGCCAGCGGTGGCCGAGCTCCTGGGCCTTGGTATCCACTTGCTGCAGGCGGGCATTGGCGAAGAAGCCGAGCGCCAGCGTCGCAACCAGCACGAGCGCGAAGGCGCCGACCACCTTGGCCGCGACGGTGTAGTCGTTGAGCCGCTTCATCATCTGACTGCTTCCCTCGATCGTGGCTGGCCCTCGGGGCCGGTCTGAACTGATATTATTCAATTACGCATACTATCTTACGAATGTCTTCCGCGCGCGAAAGTCACGGTTGCCAAACCGTTTCAGAACTCCGACCATTCTTCCTGCGGTGCCGGCCGCGTCTTCGGTTTGGTGGCACCAGCGGCGGCGGTCCGGCGCAGCGCTGCGGGGGGTTGCAGCGGGGTATTGTGCGCCTTGACCCGGGACTGTGCAGGTCCCGGGTGAACCGTCGCCGCCGATCTCGTTTCAACCTGGAAGAAGGAAACCAATTCCTGCAGAATTTCCGTTTCGCCCGCCAGATTGCGCGACGCCGCCGTCGACTGCTCGACCATGGCGGCATTCTGCTGTGTTACCTGGTCCATCTGCCCGACCGCCGCATTGACCTGTTGGATGCCGGTGGATTGCTGCTCGGCGGCGCCGGCCATCTCGCGAACGAGGGAACTGATTTGCTGCACCTGATCGACGATGCGCTTCAACGCCTGACCGGACTCGCCGACCAGCTTGACGCCACCGGCGACATGTTCGCCGGACGTATTGATTAGCGTCTTGATCTTCTTGGCGGCTTCGCTTGAACGCCCGGCCAGCGCGCGCACTTCCGAGGCGACCACGGCAAAGCCCTTGCCCGCCTCACCGGCCCGCGCCGCTTCGACACCGGCATTGAGCGCCAGAAGATTGGTCTGAAACGCGATCTCGTCGATGACGCCGATGATT
>JAATGK010000030.1 GCA_015654715.1 Alphaproteobacteria bacterium | reverse complement strand
TGATGCGGGCAGTTCATCGGGCGCAGGTAGTAGTCCTCACCGTCGATATCGATCGGCGAGTACATCGAGTCCCGGTAATAGGGCAGGTGGCGCGAACGGATGTAGAGCGCCTCTTTGGTGATGTGCGGGGTGGCGACGCGGACGTAGCCGTCTTTGCGCTCTTCCTGCAGGGCGAGGAATTCGAGTTCCTGGCGGATCACCATGCCGTTCGGCATCCACAGCGGCAGGCCGGCGCCGACGTCGGGCGAGAAGGTGAAAAGCTCCATCTCCTTGCCGATACGGCGGTGGTCGCGCTTTTCGGCCTCTTCGAGGCGGTGCAGGTATTCGCCGAGTTCCTTCTGATCGCGCCAGGCAGTGCCGTAGATGCGCTGGAGCTGGGCGTTCTTGGAATCGCCGCGCCAATAGGCGCCCGCGATCTTGGTCAGCTTGAAGGCGTCGCCGATCTTGCCGGTGGAGGCGAAGTGGGGCCCGCGGCAGAGGTCATGCCAGTCGCCGTGCCAGTAGAGCGAAACGTCTTCACCTACCGGAATGCCCTCGATCAACTCGGCCTTGTATTTTTCGCCGATCTCCTTGAAGTGGGCGATCGCCTTGTCACGCGGCCAGACCTCGCGGCGGGTCTTGAGATCGGCTTTTACGATCTCGTGCATCTTGGCTTCGATCTTGGGCAGGTCTTCCGGGGTGAACGGCTCGTCCCTGGCAAAATCGTAATAGAAGCCGTCCTCGATCGAGGGGCCGATGGTGACTTGGGTGCCGGGGAACAGCTCTTGCACCGCCATCGCGAGAACATGCGACGCGTCGTGGCGGATCAACGCCAGGGATTCCGGGTCTTTTTTGGTGATGATGCGGATCGCCGCGTCATGCTCGATGGGCCGGAAGAGGTCGTATTCCTCGCCATCGACGGTGAGAATTAACGCGGCCTTGGCCAGTCCCGGACCGATCGAAGCGGCAATGTCACCACCGGTAACGCCGCGCGGAAAATTCAGCGTCTTGCCATCGGGCAGGGTGATGTTGATATGATCGGCAGATGCTGGCGCGGACACGGTTAAGCTCCTCGAAAAGTGGGCGGGACCATCTGCCAGCGGCTGGCTGACGTCAAGTTTTCGCCAACGTCAACCTGGTTAAATGGGCGATGGCAAGTGTTGCCGGGCAGGTGTTAGGGTTGAGGCCGAAAGGGTCGAGGTACGTGCTTTATGGGGTGAAATCGCGGCGTCTTGTCGCCATGGCATTCGTGCTTGGCGCGCCAGTGGCCATTGCCGACGATCCGGAGGCGCTGGTCGCGGTTCCGGTCACGCCGGTCGAGGTGCGCGAACTGCCCGGCGTCTCGGTCGACGGCTTGCCGAGCGTATCGGCGCTAAACCTCAATTTTCCCACCTTGGTGTTGAAGGCTCCCGGCACGGGCGGCAAGAAAGGCAAAGCCGCGCTGGCTCTTTCGCCGCCGGCGGCCGCACCGAGCGACTCGCTCCTGCTGGGCGAGGGCGCGGTGGCGCTCGATCTCAAGGTTCCGGCCGCCAAGGATCTCACCAGCGCCGCGGCGTTGAAGCTCAACCTGCCGGCTGGTGCGGTGAAAGCACAGGCGACGGCCAGCGTCGGCAAAGAGGACGGCCAGTCCGCCTTTTGGCACAAGGACGCCGCCGAGGTCGAAGCGCAGATTTCCGGTCCGTTGGGCACCGCCCTGAACGTTTCCGGCGAGAACAAGTTGTCGCTGTCCTATCGCGCCCCGGAAAGTGTCGGCGCCGCGGACACGACGGCTCATGTGGTGCGGGCCGCAAGCCAGTCGGGACGCGCCACGCTGTCGGTTCCGATCAAACCGTTGCAAGTGACGGTCGGGGGCGAAAGCACCAGCGAACACACCCAGCAAGGGGCCCCCGGCAACACCGCCAGCTTCGTGCAGTCCGCCGTCCGCACCGCCGACCACACCGCTTATGTCGACGTCGAGTGGCAGCCGCTTGGCGTTCTGCAGCTCAAAGGCGGCACCGCGGCGCGGGTCTCCAACATCAGTTGGCAGGACGCCCATTCGAGTTCCTACCACTCGATCAATCCGCACCTGACGGCCACCGTCACACCGCTGCGCGATACCACCGTGACCGCCAAGGTCGAGCAGGTCGTGGCGCCTTACGATGCCGCCGCTTTCGCCAACTACACCAGCGCCAACACGGCGGCCAACGCCTCCGGCTTTGAGCCCGATCACGCCTGGCAAGTTCAGACCCGTCTCGATCAGCGCCTCGGTGCCGCCAGCGTGTCGGCTACCTACACCTCGGCGCGCCAAGGCACGGTCACCGAATTTGCCGAGGTCAGCGGCGTTCAGGCGCCCGCGACCACCCCGCTGCAAGGGCGCAAGACTGTGGCCGTGGCGGTGACCCTGCCGCTTTCCGTCGTCGGCCTGCCGCGCACGGATTTGACTTCCGAGGCGACGTGGCAATCTTCGCGGGTGGTTGATCCGGTCACGTTTGCGAGCCGCGCCGTGTCGGGTGAGCCCGGGCAAAAGGTCTCGCTGCGCCTGTCGCACCAACTGCCAGCCAACGAGCTCAGCATCGGCGTCACCGGCGAATACGCCGGCGAGAGCACCAGCTATCAGGTGCGCGAATTGTCGACCACGGAAGCCGGCGGTTCGGTGGGCGCGTTCGTCTCTTACAAGCCCGGCGCTTACGAAGTCGATTTCAACGTCGGCGGCCATTACGGGTCCTCGACGCGCGACGACTTCTATCGTGGCATCCGCGGCGCCTCGGAAATCGGCCGCACGACGTGGCAGGACAATTCCGGCGCGTCGCTGAAGCTTGAGCTGAAAAGGCCGTTCTGATCTCCCCTTCTTGTGATTGGCGCGCCAAGCCGCGATGCGCCCATACTCGCCGCCAGGAGAAGCCAGCCATGAAAACCATCATCGCGAGTTTGTGCGCCGCTGCCGTATTCGCCGTCGCCGCCGTGGCCGCCGATCCCATCCTGCTGTGGCCGAAGGGGGCGCCGGGCTCGGAAGGCAAGACCGCGCCCGAAATCTCGCGCATCAGCCCGCCGGACGAAGAGGTCGTCACCGGTATCAACGCCCCGGCGATCACGCCCTATCTGCCCGATCCGGCAACGGCGACGGGCGCGGCGGTGATCGTCATTCCCGGCGGCGGCCATCACGAAATCTGGATCACCCACGAAGGCTATCGCGTCGCGCAGGCGCTGGCCGATCGCGGGGTCGCGGCGTTCGTGCTGCGCTATCGCTTGGCCAAAGCGGACGGCTCGACCTACACCGTGATGGATCACAGCCTTGCCGATGTGCAGCGCGCCGTCCGTTTGGTGAAAAGCCGCGCCGCCGAATGGCACCTCGATCCGGCGCGCGTCGGCGTGATGGGCTTTTCCGCCGGCGGTCATCTGTCGGTTCTGGCCGGCACTCATATCGCCGAGGCGAATCCGTCTGCCGCCGATCCGATCGACCGCCTCAGCGCCCGCCCGGCTTTTCTCGGGCTGATCTATGCCTACATTCCGCCGGAGATCGTTTTCAAAGCCGATACGCCGCCGTCGTTCTTCCTCTTCGGCGACAAGGACAATATCGGCAAGGTCAGTAGCCTGCGTTATATCGAACTGCAGAAGCTGGGTGTGCCGAGCGAGATTCATATCTTCTCCGGCATCGGCCACGGCTTCGGCATCCGCCCCACCAACCCGCCGCAAGTTGCGCTCTGGCCGCAGTTGTTCGTCAACTGGCTGGAGGCGTCGGGCTTCCTCAAAGGGCGCTGAGACGGCTGCAAAAAAGAAGGCCCGGAATCGCTCCCGGGCCTTTGCCGCTAAGCACGGCAAAGTTCAGTTCTTCAGAAAAGCTTCGACCGCGGCCTGGAATTGGGCGGGCTGGTCGAACATCACGAAGTGGACCGAATTCTGGATCTGCACCAGCTTGATGGTCTTCAGCGGTGCATACTGTCCGCCATAGAGCAGCTCGGTGCCGCTGCGGCCGAGCGGCTTGTAGTCGGGATAGACCAGCGTCGTCGTTGCGGTCACCGCGGCAAGATCGGGGCGCAGATCGAGCGTGAAATCGTCGGCGACGGCGTTGTTCACCGTCGCGGCCTCGCTCTCCCTGCCCCAAGCGACCATGGTGGCCCGGTCGGCGGGCGCCGTCGCCATCATCGCGGCCATCTGGTCGTTCAACTCCATCTTCTTCGGCGCATTGCGGATGTTCTCGGCCATCGGCTTCAGAGCCTCGGCGGTTGCCGTCGGTCCGACGATCGCGACGCCGTAGAACGGCAGGGCGTCGACCAGCATCACCTTCTTGAAGTGATCCGGATGCTTTTCGGCAAGATACAGAGCCATGGTGCCGCCCATCGAATGGCCGATCACGATGGCCGGTGTCAGATGCTGCGACACCAGATAGTCGTCGATCGCTTCGGCCGTCGGGATCAACACCGGACCGCTGGCATTGGCGCGGCCGCTCTCGCCGGCGAACCCGGCCACCTGGATCAGATGCAGGCGGTAGCGCGACTTGAGCGCATCGGCGGTGGCTCTCCAGACGCTGCGCGACGACGACAAGCCGGGAATGAGCACCACGTCAGGGCCATGGCCAACGATCTCGTCACTGAAGCGGTCTTGCACCACCACCGAGCTGTCGGAATAGAGCGCTGTCGGGGCCGCTTTGGCGGCGGTCATCACGATGGCGATCAGCAATCCCAGCAAGAGATGTTTGAGCTGCATCGGGTTTCTCCTGTTTGAACCAAGGGGACGGTGCGCGGTCATTCCGCCGAGCCTGCGAAAATGTCTTCGATCTTCAGTTTGAACAGTTTGGCGATTGCAAAGGCTAACGGCAAGCTGGGGTCGTAGCGGCCCGTTTCGATGGCATTGACCGTCTGGCGCGAGACATTCAGCTTTTCGGCGAGATCGGCTTGGCTCCAGCCGTGCTGCGCACGCAGATCGCGCAGTTTGTTCAGCATGCGCTTTTCTTCGAAAAAACAAAAATTCCGAAGCGAACGAGGAGGAAGATGGTCGCCACCAGCATGACGGCGAGCCAACGCGTCGGCCATCCCAGTTGCCGGGCCGCGAGGTAATAGAGGCCTGTCGCTGCGGCAATCCCGGCGATGTTGAGCACTCCGGTGGTGACCGTTTTCAGAGCCATTCCCTCCGAGGCCTTGTCGCGCAGCTTGAAGGCCAGCATGATCAGGGCCCAGAAGCAGGCCTGGATCGGCCACACCCAGAAGATCGACAGTTCCGGCAGACCGAGATCGGCAAGCAGCATCCAGCACACCGCAAAGATGCAGGTGGCGGCGGCGGCCAGCGCAAACGACTCCAGGATCTGGCGGCGGCGGTATTCGTCGACCCGATAGAAGAAACGGAAGATCGCCACCGCCATCAGCAGGGTCGGTACCACCGGCAGGACGATCAAGGCGTCCTTGAGCACGGGATCGGCGATTTTGTCGGCAAACTGCTCGCGGATCGTGATCGCGCCGAAATAGAGGGCGAGGGCGCCGGTCAATTCGATGAAATAGCGGCGGGGGGCTTTGGTGACGGGCGCCATGACGATCTCCATGATGTAAAGCAACCTTTACATACGGCGCGGCTTGTCTGGTGTCAAGGTCCCTTTACATGGCTTCCTAAAAAAGGCCCCGGATCGCTCCGGGGCCGTGTCAGGAAAAGCGAAGTTAGCGGCGGGCGAAGATTTCGATCGTCACTTGGTAGCCGTTCACCGCGTGGCAGCGCAGATAGATCTTGGACAGGTTATGCTGATCGCCGGGCAGGTCGTAGAAATTGAGCCGGCCGCGTTGCAGCGTACGGCCGTCGGCCAGTTTGGCTTTGCGGCCGCCGTCGAAGGTGGCGACGATGCTGCCGCATTGCGCGTCGGTTTCGCGCGGGCGGAACGCCAGCCGTTCGATATGGCGTCCGGCGAAGCCGGCGAAGTTGCTTTCCTTATCATTGCGGCCTTCGAAGCTCATCGATCCGAGCGAGACGAAATCGCGTTCGGGGTCACCCGTCGGCCCTTGCCCCATTCCCATGTCGCCGTGGCCCATGTCGCCATGACCGCTCATCGAACCATGGCCGCCCATTGGGCCGCGCGGGCCGGGGCCGGCCATCGGACCATCGGGACCGCGGCCGCCGCCGAACAGGCCGGACCACAGCCGATCCCAATCGCGATCGCGGCGCCATTCATCGCGGAAGTGACCGACGTCGCCTTCAATGTAGATGTGGCCGCCGCGGAATTCGTTGGAGCGGCAAGCGAAGGCGATGCTGTCGACCTTGCGGGCGCGGCCCCTGAGATCGACGTCTACCGGCTGGCGCTCGTCGAGCCGGCCCGAGAAGACGTTCTGACGCTCACCGTTTTCGTATTGCACCACCACGGCGCGGCAGAAGATGTCGCTCCGGCTGGCGATCAGGCGCAGGCTTTCCAACCGGCCGCCGAAGCGCGAATAAGCGGTATCGTTGTCGGCGCGATAACCGACATCGACACTGCCCAGGCGCACGTATTCGGCCGCGGCCGGCGCTGCGACGACGGCAGCAAACACTGCTGCCCCAAGCAGCGTGTTCACAGTCTTCATAGTCTTTCCTCCAGGTTCATTTTTTGCGATTGGCGTGTGATGTAGCAGGTGGTCGCATTTTCGAGAAGCGCGGGGATAAAGGCAATAAATTACGATGCGTCTGCGTCGCAAGAGCGTACAAATTTGATCCCGAGTCGCGTGCGGGTCATCCTCCCCGCTGTCCGTCGCCCGACATTCGGCAGGGGTTTTCTTGCGGGGGATGAAGTTTTTACGAACATATATGCGACTCCGCGTGTCTTTAGAGTTCGGAAACGACCGCATACGTAGTGTCCCTACCATCCGTACCGGGGAGTGTG
>JAATGK010000179.1 GCA_015654715.1 Alphaproteobacteria bacterium | reverse complement strand
GGCGATCTCGTCTTCGCCGTGTCGACGGCCATCGATCCGCCCGACCATACCGATCCGATCCAGACGATGATCCTCGGCCATGTCGCGGCCGATGCTGTCGCGCGCGCCATTACCCGGGGCGTTTATGAAGCCGACACCCTGGGGTCGTTCAAAAGCTATCGCCAAACCTTCGGCATCGGCTAAGGCTTGTTCGTCCACTACGGCTTGGTTGCCTCAAAGGCCTGCTCCAGATCCCAGATCAGATCGTCCACATCTTCGGTGCCGACCGACAGGCGGATCAATTCCGGCGTGATGCCCGCTTGCGCCAACTGCGTCGCATTGAGCTGGGCGTGCGTGACAGTCGCCGGATGCACGATCAGCGACTTGGAATCGCCGACATTGGCCAGGAACGAAAACACTTTCACCGCCTCGACGAACTTCGCCGCGCGCGCCTCGCCGCCTCGGATGCCAAAGGAGAACACCGCCCCGGCGCCCTTCGGCAAAATACGCTGCGCCAAGTCGTGATAAGGGCTGTTCTTGAGACCAGGATGATTAACCCAGGCGACATCAGGGTGCGCTGCCAGGAACTCGGCGAGGCGCTGCGCCGATTGCACTTGACGCTCCACCCGAAACGACAAGGTTTCCAGCCCGATGAGCAACAGGAAGGCGTTCAGCGGCGAAAGACACGCCCCCATGTCGCGCAGATATTGCAGCCGCGCTTTCATCACGAAGGCAAAATTGCCGATTCCCGGATAGGCGCCCCAGCGCTCCCAATGGATCAATCCGTTATAGGACGGATCGGGCGTGGTGAAGCTCGGAAACTTGCCGCCCGCCCAATTAAAATTGCCGCCGTCGACGATCAATCCGCCAATGCTATTGCCATGACCGCCGATGTATTTGGTCGCCGAATGCACGACGACGTTGGCACCGTGCTCGAACGGCCTGAACAGATAAGGCGTGGCGAGCGTATTGTCGACAATCAAGGGAATGCCACGGGCCTTGGCGATACGCGCCACCGCGTCCACATCCACCACGTTGGCGTTGGGATTGCCGATAGTTTCAACGAAGATCGCCTTAGTGCGCTCGGTCACCGCGGCGTCGAAATCCTCCGGCCGGTCGGGATCGACGAAGATGGTCTTGACGCCGTATTTCGGCAGCGTGTGGGCTAGCAGACTGAATGTTCCGCCATAAACCGCGCGTCCCGCCACGATCTCATCGCCCGCCGTCGCGACGTTAAGGATCGCATAGGTTACCGCCGCCGCCCCGGATGCCAGCGACAACGCTGCTGTGCCGCCTTCGAGCGCGGCCACGCGCGTCTCCAGCACTTCGTTGGTCGGGTTGCCGGTCCGGCTGTATTCGTAGCCGAATTCGTCGATGGCGTTGATCGCCTTGGCCGAGGCGAAGTCTTTGAACACGAAAGATGTGGACTGATAGATTGGGACGGCACGCGCCCGCACTGCCGGATCCGGCACCTGCCCGGCATGAAGCTGCTGGGTGTCGAATCCGAATTTGTGCGCAGTCATATCATCACGCGAAATAGGTTTCGGGATCAACGTGATAGCCGTCGAGCGCATCGTCAAGCGGAATACGCAAGGCGCTGTTGAACAGATTGTTGACGATCATCAACGTGCCGAATACCGTGAGTTCCACAATCTGCGGTGGCGTAAAGTACTTCTCCAATTTGGCGTAAAGGTCGTCGTTAACGCGATTGGCGTCGCGGGCGAGCTGCCGGCCAAAGGCGATAACCGCCTGATCGCGCTCATCGAGCTTCAGATTGTCCGGGTCTTCGCCCCATTGGACGATTTCCTTTTTCATGAACGAGGCGCAAAGCTCGCAGCGGTTCTCGCGCGAGATCGCGTCGCAGAACAGAACGGCCAGCCGGTCGCCGAGCCACGGTTTCACGGCATCGTAAAGCTTGTACCAGACGAGGATGCCCTCCATTGCCGCCGGCGATTGCAGAGCGGCCGCCTTCATATTGCTGATGGCGTGATGCTTGGACACTTCGTCATACGCGGCAAGTTGTTCGGGAGTGGCGTTTTCGCGGGTTACGAAAGGAATGCGGGACATGAAAATCCTCCAGTCTTAGGCCGTATAACGGTCGAATGGTTGCGATAGTGTGGCGACGACGATGTCGGCGATATGGTCGAGTTCCGCTTCCGACGTGGTCAGCGGCGGGGCGAGGCAGACGACATCCGTGAGCACGCGCGTGCAAAGGCCACGGCGCTGTAGCTCGGCTTTGATCCGCCCCCCAACGTTGAGGCTGCCGGGAAAGGTTGCCTTGGTGGCGCGGTCAGCCACGAACTCGATACCGGCGAGAAGTCCAAGGCCGCGGACCTCGCCGATGTTGGGATGATCCGCCAGTCCCTCCTGCAAACGCCGCAGGAAGCGGGCGCCCTGCAGGGCTGTGCGTTCGACCAGCCCTTCCTGCTTGAGAACGCCGATGGTGGCGATCGCCACGGCGCAGCCGACCGGATGGCCCGAATAGGTATAGCCATGCCACCAGCGCTTGTCCGGTTCGGCGTTGTCCAGCACGTCCTTGATGCGCGCGCTGACGCCGATGCCGCCGAGCGGAAAATAGCCGCTGGTGATGCCCTTGGCGAACTGCACGATGTCGGGATTCACGCCCCAGTGCTCCAGGCCGAACCAGCGCCCAGTGCGGCCGAAACCGGTGATGACGTCGTCGGCAATCAAAAGCACATCGTAGCGGTCGCAAATCTCGCGAATGCGGGGGAAGTAGTCGTCCTGCGGCACCAAGATGCCACCGCCGCCGCCCTGGATCGGTTCGGCGATGAAAGCGGC
>JAATGK010000241.1 GCA_015654715.1 Alphaproteobacteria bacterium | reverse complement strand
TTCTGGCGCTGGATGCTGCCGGCCAGCGAGAAGGCGAAATTATCGGTGACATGATAGTTGACCGCCACGCTGCCGCGGAATCCGAGCGGGTCGTAGTGGGGCAGGTCGGCGCCTGCGGTATTGTAAGTCGGTCCCCCGCGAATCTGGAAAACCGGGCCGGTGTATTCGAGCGGCGCGGTGGTGCGGATATCGATGGTTGCGGCGATACCGCCGCCGATGAGCGACGCGTCCTGGGTCTTGTAGACCTGCGCGCCGGAGAGAATTTCAGACGGATACGATTCGTAGCGCACATTCTGATCTGGTTCCGACGAAGCCACTTCGCGGCCGTTGACCAGGCCAAAAACGAAACGTGGGCCGAGGCCGCGGATCGCAACCTGGCTGGCGTTGCCGCGGTCGCGCTGGGTGTTGATGCCCGGCAAGCGGTTCAACTCTTCGCCGATGGTGACATCGGGAAGCTCGCCCAAGTCTTTGGTTGAGATGTCTTCGGTGATCAGCGCCGAGTTCTGCTTCATAACCAGCGAGTCTTTAAGGCTCTGCCGGAAGCCCGTCACCGTGATGGTTTCGAGTGACTCCTGCGCCATGGCTGGAAGCACAAACGCCGCCAAGCTGACGCCGCACAAAAACGCACGTTGTAGTGATTTCACGAGTTGACCTCCCCGATAATGTAGCCCCTCAAAGGGGGTTCCCTATTTTATAATCCTATTTATATTATAAATGATCCGGCGGTCAAGCTGTTGGCCTCATTTCAGCCACATAAGGTTTGAGGTGTGATTGCTATGCAACGTCGTGCGCGCGAGTACACGTTTGTCGGCAACCATTGCTATGACAAAAAGTGGTTACCGCGGCGCGCCGGCCCGTAATCGTATTAGTGGTGCCACGGCCGCGGTGCTGGTGCGGCCCGTCGCCGGTGTCGACCGCCCGTTACCGCCATGTGATAATGACTATAATGCGAACCGCACGCGGACGATTCTTGGCCGGCGTCATTGGGTAAAATCGGGATTTTCGGATGCCATTCGTCGCGACGATTCCGGTCGGTAATGCGCTCGGCGAGTGCGTGCTTTGGGACGACCTGACTCAATCGGTTTGGTGGACCGACATCGACGGACGCACGCTGTACCGTTTGGATTGGCGCGATCGCACGCTGCAGCGGTTTGCAACGCCCCGGCGGCTGGCGTCGTTTGGCTTCGTGGAAGGCCGCTGCGAGGTGATCGCCGCGTTCGATAATGCCGTTGGGCTGTTCGATCCCGTGACGGGCTCGATGGGAGCGCGCTTGGTGCCTGAAGGGCTATCTCGCGGGCAGCGCATGAACGATGGGCGGGTTGATCGCAGCGGCCGCTTCTGGGTTGGCAGCATGATGGAGGAGCCAGGCTGTCGTGAGGAAGCCCGGCTATATTGTGTGCGCCAAGGGCGGATCGAAACGCGCGAACGTGGCCTCACAATTACGAACGGGATTTGCTGGAGCCCGGATTCTTCCTGGTGCTATCTCGCCGATTCCCGCCGTCACATTATTTGGCGCTACCGCTTCGATGCCGTGACGGGGACATTGGGCGAACGTCAGGAATTTGCCGTCACGGGCGGGTCGGTATCCCCCGACGGGGCCGCCGTCGACGCGGAGGGGTATCTGTGGAGCGCCCAATGGGGTGGGGGCTGTGTCGTGCGGTATGCGCCGGACGGCCGTCTCGACCGGGTTCTTGAGGTGCCGGTTTCCCAGCCTAGTTGCGTGGCTTTCGGGGGCGCAAACTTCGATCTGCTGTTCGTGACCAGTGCACAGAGTGGGCTCGAGTCCCCTCAAACTGGCGCCGGCGATCTCTTCGTGTACAATGTGGGGGTACGGGGGCTTCCGGAAAGTCGTTTCAAATTCGACGGTTGGCCGGAAACCTTGGGCTTAAGGGGATAACGGAATTGGCGCAACCCGCCGGTCAAAATCTGACGTACCGGATTGTCCAGGCACTCGGCGTGGCGATTGTCTCGGGCAAGTATTCGGTCAAAAACCCGTTCCCGATCGAGGCGGAGCTGTGCAAACAGTACGCCGCCAGCCGCAGCGTATTGCGCGAAGCGGTGAAGATGCTGACGGCGAAGGGGCTGCTGCGTGCACGCCCGCGCCAGGGCACCTGGGTCCAGCCGGAAGAGAATTGGAATCTGCTCGATCCCGATGTGCTGCGCTGGATGCTGGAGCGCAAAATCTCGTTCTCGCTGCTGCGGGAGTTCGCCGAAGTGCGTCTGACGGTGGAACCGAAGGCGGCGGCGTTGGCTGCCACGGTCGCCTTGCCCGAGATCAAGCACACCATCCTCGCGGCGATCGAGCAAATGGAGCAGGCCGACCGCGACGACGAAGATCCGCTGCCGGCGGACATCGCTTTCCATCTGGCGGTCTTGCGAGCGAGCGGCAACCGGTTTTTTGCGCAGCTCAGCGGCGTCACCGAGACGGCCTTGCGCTTCTCGATCCGCATGCAGAACCGCTACAAGGGTGTGCGCCGCGCCAGCGTGCCCGATCACAAACGGATTTCCGACGCCATTCTGGC
>JAATGK010000446.1 GCA_015654715.1 Alphaproteobacteria bacterium | reverse complement strand
TGCAGGCCAAGGGATTCAAATTCGGCCTGGTGTCGGGCCTTGTCGTCATCGCCTTCGGCGCCTTCCTGTTCGTGCCCTCGGTGCAGCTCGAAAGCTTTCCGTCCTTCGTGATGAGCATGTTCGTGCTCGCCACCGGATCGTGCGTCCTCGAACCCTCGGCCGACACCTATGTCAGCGTATTGGGCAAACCGGACAACGCCCCCAGGCGGCTCAATCTGGCGCAATCGTTCAACGCGTTGGGCGTATTCTGCGGCCCGATCATCGGCGGTTCGCTGTTCTTCAATCCGTCCGTCGCCAAGATGTTCGGCGGCCCGCAGCAAGCGGTCCAGTTCACCTATGTCGTGATCGCCATCGCAGTTGTGCTGTTCGCGGTGGTGATGATGTTTTCCTGGCTGCCCGAGATCAAGTCGGAAGATCAGCCGGGCACCAACACCGACGACAAACCGGTCAAACCGCTTTTTCAGCAGCGCCATTTCGTCTTCGGCTTCATCACCCAGGCCGTCTATCTCGGCTCGCAGGTCGGCGTCTATTCCTTCTTCCTCAATCAGGCGACCGAATCCTGGCACGGCATGACGACGCAACAGGCCGCGTTCCTGTTTTCCATCGGCGTGCTCTGCTACCTGATCGGCCGCTTCGTCACCACCGCGCTGATGATGCGCGTGGCGCCGCGTACGATCCTGACGATCTACGGCGCCATCAACGTGATTCTGTGCCTGATCACGGCTGCGGGCATCGACAAGGTGTCGGTGCTGTCGCTGATCCCGGTGTTTTTCTTCATGGGCACGATGTTCCCGACCATCTTCACGTTGGGTATCCGCGATCTCGGCGCCAACACCAAGCGTGCCTCCTCGGTCATGGTGATGGCAATCGGCGGCGGCGTCCTGCTGCCTTATCCGATGGGCTTGATCGGCGACACTTACGGCATGCCGGCGGCCTTCCTGCTCCCCGCCGCCGGCTTCCTGCTTGTTACCTGGTACGGCTGGAGAGGCGCGCGGATCGACTGATCAGCGTTCGGTGACCTGTTCCAGCTTCTCGGGATAGCGTGCGCCCTGAATCGCGGCGCCCGCCGTGCCGATGGCGACAAGTTCGTCTCCTGTCAGCTTGAGGGCCGTTGCGCCGATGTTTTCGTCGAGTCGTGACGACTTGGTGGTTCCCGGAATCGGCACGATCCACGGCTTCTGCGCCAGCAGCCACGCCAGCGCCACTTGCGCCGTGGTGGCGCCGTGCCGTTTGCCGATGCCGCTGAGCAGATCGACCAGCGCCTGATTGGCTTTAAGCGCCTCGGGCGTGAAGCGGGGCAGGGAGCTGCGGAAATCGCTGGCTGCGAAGCTCGTGTTCGCGTTGATCGTACCCGTCAGGAACCCGCGGCCGAGCGGGCTGTAAGGCACCAGGGCGATTCCGAGTTCCTCCAGCACCGGCAGGATCTCGTCTTCGAGCCGCCGCCACCACAGTGAATATTCGCTCTGCAGCGCCGTCACTTTCTGTATCGCATTGGCGCGGCGAATGGTCTTGGCGCCTGCTTCCGACAGCCCGAAGTGCTTTACCTTGCCTTCGCCGATCAGTTCCTTCACCGCGCCAGCAACGTCCTCGATCGGCACGTTGGGATCGACCCGGTGCTGATACAAGAGATCGATGCTTTCCACTTTCAGCCGCTTTAGCGATCCTTCCACCGCCGCCTTGATGTGGTTCGGGCGGCTGTCGAGGCCGGGAGAACTGCGCGGATCGCGCCCCGGCGACAGATCGAAGCCGAATTTGGTCGCAATCACGATGCGGTCGCGCACCGGCGCCAGTGCTTCGCCGAGGAGCTCCTCGTTGAGAAACGGCCCATAGACTTCGGCCGTATCGAAGAAGGTGATGCCTGCGTCGACTGCGTGACGCAGCACCGTCGTCATTTCCTGGGTGTCTTTGGGCGGACCATAGGAGAAACTCATGCCCATGCAGCCGAGGCCGATGGCCGAAACCTCGAGCCCGCTGTTTCCCAGTTTGCGCTTCTGCATCGGATCAGTCCTTCAATGTCGCCATGTCGATGACGAAGCGGTATTTCACATCGCTCTTCAGCATCCGAACATAGGCTTCGTTGATCGCGTCCATATGGATCACCTCGACGTCGGCGGTGATGCCGTGCTCGCCGCAGAAATCCAGCATTTCCTGCGTTTCCGGAATGCCGCCGATCAACGAGCCCGCCACGGCTTTGCGTTCCAAGATCAGCGGCACGGTGTTGAGCGCGTCTTGCAGCGGCCCGAGATAGCCCACCAGCACCAGGGTGCCGTCGACCTTCAGAGACGGAATATAGGGATTGAGATCGTGAACGTACGGCACCGTGTCGATGATCAGATCGAACTTTCCTGCCACCGCTTTCATCTCGTCGGGCTTGCTCGACAACACGACATTATCGGCGCCGAGCCGCCGCGCGTCGGCTTCCTTGCCCGGCGAACGGGTGAACAGCGTTACCTCTGCGCCCATTGCTTTGGCGAGTTTCAGTCCCATATGACCGAGCCCGCCGAGACCCGTCACCGCAACCTTCGAGCCTTTCGTCACGCCCCAATGGCGCAAGGGCGAATAGGTGGTGATGCCGGCGCAAAGCAGCGGCGCCGCGCCTTTAAGATCGAGCCCGGCGGGAATGCGCAGCACGAATTTTTCGGTCACCACGATGCGTTGTGAATAGCCGCCTTGGGTGACGCGTCCGTCTTTGGGATCGATTGCCGAGTAGGTGAGGACGGCGCCTTTGCAGTATTGCTCAAGCCCGTGTTCGCACGGTTCGCAGTCTTGGCAGGAATCGACGAGGCAGCCGACACCGACGGTGTCGCCCGCCTTAAATCGCGTTACCTTCGGCCCTACCGCCGTGACGCGGCCGATGATTTCGTGTCCGGGCACCACCGGATACAGCGCGCCGCCCCAATCGTTGTGCGCGGTATGCAGGTCGGAATGACACACGCCGCAATAGAGAATTTCGATGGTGACATCGTCGGGCCGCGGATCGCGCCGTTCGAAACGATAAGGCACCAGCGATGCAGTTGAGGAATGAGCGGCATAGCCGAGCACTTTGATGGTCATGATGGTTCTCCGGGGGGGCAAACGCAGCCGTCACTTGCGGGGACGGGCGGCCTGGATTCGACGGCGTTAGTTTTACGACCGGAGATCGCCGCCCGCTAGGTCCCGCGAGATTTAGGCAAGAATTCGATGGGATCGAGCAAACTGGCTGCAACGTAGGGGCAACATGTCATAAAAATGAAAACGGGCCCATTTTCACGAGCCCGCTTCTCTTTAAGGCGGTGGCGCCCAGCCACAGAGTCGAGGTCAAGTTGACGAAAACGTCTAGTCCGGATGTTCGCGCACCACTTCGCCGATCAATGCCAGCGACGGGTTTCGGCTATCTGCCGCCGCCGGGCACCGTTCCGGAACTTACGTCAATGCCGTCCTGACAAAGGCGCGCCGCCGCGATCACACCTTGAACAAATTCGGCGCCGAATGCGGTGCCGCGCGCAGATACTGATTGGCCGGTTTGATCTTGGCGCCGAGTTCGGCCGCCGCATGCCAGGGCCAGCGCGGATCGTAGAGCATGATGCGCGCCACGGCGACAAGATCGGCATCGCCGGTTCCGACGATGGCTTCGGCCTGTTCGGCGTCGGTGATGAGGCCCACGGTAATGACCGGGATCGACACCGCCGCCTTCACCGCGCGCGCCAGCGGCACCTGATAATTCGGCCCCAGCGGGATTTTCTGCTGCGGCGATAGTCCGCCGCTCGAAATGTGGATGGCGGTGCAGCCGCGTTGCTCCAGCGCCTTGGCATAAGCGATGGTGCCGTCGATGTCCCAGCCGCCGTCCACCCAATCGGTACCGGAAACGCGTACCGTCAGCGGAATGTGGTCCGGTACGACGTCGCGCATGGCGCTGAAGACTTCGAGCGGGAAGCGCAACCGGTTTTCGAGGCTGCCGCCGTATTCGTCGTCGCGCTTGTTGGCGAGCGGCGACAGGAATTGGTGCAGCAGATAACCGTGGGCACTGTGAATCTGAATGGCATTGAAGCCAAGCCGCACCGCGCGTTTGGCGGCGGACGCGAAGGCCTCGCGGATGCGCTTCAGCCCATCAGGGGCGAGCGCATGCGGCGCCTGTTCGGTGGCTTCGAAGGGCAGGTTCGACGATGACACGGTCTGCCAGCCATGCGCGTTATGCGGCGGCAATTGCGCCCCGCCGAGCCACGGCAGATCGGTGGAGGCTTTGCGTCCGGCGTGGGCGATCTGGATCGCGAGCGGCGTGTCGGACCAGCGCCGTACGCTTTCGAGCGTCTTGGCCAGCGCCGCTTCGCAAGTGTCGTTCCACAGGCCGAGGTCGCCGTAGGTGATGCGGCCTTCCGGTGCCACCGCCGTCGCTTCGAAGGTCAGAAGCCCGGCGCCCGACTGCGCCAGCCCGCCGTAATGGATGACATGCCAGTCGCTGGCGCAGCCGTCGGTGGCGGAATAAGTACACATCGGCGCGACGACGATGCGGTTCGAAAGATGCAGCCGCCCCAGTTCGAACGGCGTAAACAGTTTGGCGCTCATGATACGATCTCTTTCAGCGATCCGGCGTCCAATACGGCTCCGGCATTTCGAGGAATTTGACGGGCACTTCGGAGATGAAGCCCTTAAGCCACTCGGTGCAATACTCCATGCCCCATTGTTCGGATTCGACGTGGCCGACCATGATCAGCGCTTTGTTGCGGCCCGCGGCGACCAGATCGGCGACATATTCCTGCAGCTCCCATTCCCAGGTTTCGCCGACGACGAAGACGTCGATGTCGCCGTTGAGGATATTCACGCCCGGAAACTTCTGAGCATAGCCCCAGCTCGTCTTCACCTTCGACACCGCCATGTCGGGGCGGCCGATGACGCGGATGGTTTTGGCCTTCAGCTTGTCGCGCATCACGGCCGCGAGTTTTTCAACCGTGGTCGGCGGGATGGTGAAGCGCTGCGGTTCGTTCTCGTCGGCGTAATTCGTCCAGCCGAGACGGCGCATCATGCCTTCGGCGATGCCGTCGCGCCCTTTCCTGCGATGCCAGTGATCGTGGAAGTGGAAGGTGACGAGCTTGTGTTCTTTGATGAAGGCCAGCTTCTCGAGATAGAGCGGGTCGTTCTGCACCATCGACACGTCTTCCTGGTGCGACCAGAAAGTCGGCTCGTGGGTGACGACGAAGTTCAGATTCTGAGCCGCCGCGCGCTTCAACACGGCATAGGTCGCCATCATGGTCGAGGCGACGCCGGTCACCGGCGTGTTCGCATCGCCGGCGATGAGGCCGTCGACGGTCTTTGCCTGCCACGGCACGCCGACCTGCGCCTTGATCCGGGCGATCACGTCATTGGCAGTGAGCGGTGCCGCGCCCTCCGCGCCCATCGTCAATGCGGCTCCAGTCGCCGCCAACATTCCCCGTCGCGTAAGTTCCGCCATGATCGGCCTCCAGGTAAAAAGGCTCTGTTATCGGTAGCAGATTACACGAGAGTCGTGAGATCGCGCGCGCGACGAATATGCACCTTTTGCCGCGTTCAACGTTTGGTGTGTTGCGGCACCGGCGTATCCTCAAGGGCGAGGCGGATCAGCGTGCTCATTTCGCGCGCCGCGCGTGCTGGATTGCCGTCGGCGACCGCCTCGAACACGGCCATGTGATCGGGCACCGGATCGCGCGGCAGCGGGCGGTCGCGCTGTTTGAACACGGTGGTGGTGTTGACCGCCGCCTGCACGCCGGTGGCCAGTGAGATGATGTAGGGATTGCCGGTCGCTTCGAGCAGCCAGCGATGGAAATCCTGGTCGCTTTGGCGGCCTGCTTCGGTTGCCAGCGTGTGGTGGGCCATACGCTCGAGGGCATCGCGCATGGCGTCGAGATGTGCGGGCGTGCGGCGCTTGGCGGCCATGGCGGCGGCGCCGGACTCGACGATATCGCGCAATTCGAACAGACTTTCGAGCAACTCAAGGTCCGGTTTACCTTCGAAGCTCCAGGCCAGCACGTCGGGATCGAGCAGGTTCCACTTGCTGCGCGGGCTGATCTTGGTGCCGACTTTGGGTTTGGATTCCACCAGCCCTTTGGCTGCCAGGATGCGGACCGCTTCGCGATAAGCGGTGCGGGAGACTTCCAGTTTCACCGACGAGGCGACTTCGCCGACCAGAAGGTCGCCGGGTTGATAGTGGCCAGAGGTGATGGCGATACCGAGATCGCGCGCGATGGTCCCGTGTAGTCGAAGGACCTTACTGGCCGGGCGCACCCGCCCAAACGTTGCCTGCATCGTCATGTGCCTGAGCGCCCCACTCGCAAAGCACAACTATAGCGTAAGTTTTGTGACGGCGAATATGGGCGAATTAGCTGGAATCGCACGCATTTCGCGATTCCTCGCGGCGACTCTAAATAAGGCTAAAAGAAGGCAAGCGGGCGATTTGCCTGGCGCCAAGGGGGAGACGGCTTCTCCGTCTCCCTTCGAGCCGGTGATCAGGCGCTGAGGGAAACGGAGTTTCCACTCGCCGGCGTCGTCGTCGCGTCGAGGATCGAAGTGTAGGGATTGGCGGCAAAGTTGGCCGTCATATTCCCGACGGCTGTGTTGATATCGGACGCGGTGATCCCGCTCGTGCCATCGGAGCTGAGCGACGAGAACAGCGAATCCGCTTCCGACGTCGTGCCGCCATTGGCGGTCAGGAAGCTCGTCAATTCGGTTTGGCTGATGCTGCCATCATCGTCGCCGTCGAGGGCGCTGACGAGATCGTTGCCGACGTTCGAGGCCGCGCCGGCGCCGTGGTGGTGGTGATGCGCATGCGAAGCCTCGTCGGGACCGCCAGACTGCGGCGCTTGGCTGGCGAGGTCGGCTTCGGTCAGGCCATTGCTCGAACCTGACGTGTTGAGGCTGCTGTAGAGGCTATCGGCCTGAGATGCCGTGCCGCCGACGCCTTCGATGTAGGATTCCATTTCCGTTTGGCTGACAGTCCCATCGGAATCGGTGTCCATCGCCGAGAACAGTTTGGACGCCGCATCGGATCCGGTCGAGGACGATGCTGTCGCGGCGGAGCTGGACGACGAGGTGTCGCCGGTTGTGTCCGTGGTCGTTGATTGGTTCTGCATTCCCATCAGCACTCCCAGGATCATGCTCGAGAGGTCGGGCTTGGTACTTCCGGTCAGGCTGCCGTCGCTGGCGGCGGTGGTGGTATCGGTGGTGGTAGACTGGGTCGACGTCGAGTCATCGTCGGGCGTGCTCGATTTCGCGTCCAGTTTGCTAAGCATGCTCGCCAGAACCTGGGACAAGTTCCCGGGTCCTGTTGAGCCGATGCCGGCAATTGACATGGTTTTGGTCTCCTTGACTGCCGCCCGCGACATGCGGCGCGGTACATTGTCAGAAGCAGACCATGTGCCAGACGCGCTTCGCCGAATTGGCGGTATCCGGCGTCACACATCTGTTCCGCATACAGTCCTGAGACAAAGGAAGAATATTCTGCCGCGTTGGGAAATATGTGCCGGGCAACCCCGGATACTGCGCCAACCACCGCAAAAGTCCGGCGCGACGGTTGTTGCCGGGTGCAGCGTTAAACTCCAAGGGCGCTGGAACATGAGCACTGAGCGGCGAAAACGGCCTCACGGCGCCCGCCCGCGACTGGGACATTTTGTTACAATTAGTTATCCGAAGGACAAGTTGTGAATGTTTTCCGAGGTCCAACCGGTTTATGAAATTGCCCGCGAGGATGGTGTCCGGTCTGCGACCGGCGATATCGTATCGCGCCAAGCGGGAGAGCTAGGGGTGTTCAGTTCGCGTATTGGGTCGCGTATCGGCGGAGCCGCTGCGCCGCAGCTCGCCCCGTCCTCATGTCGGGGGGCGATGTGATGACCGAGCAATTGGACGGCCAGGAAATGGCCCTCAAGCCGGAGGAGGGCTATCACATCCTCTTGGTGGAGGA
>JAATGK010000478.1 GCA_015654715.1 Alphaproteobacteria bacterium | reverse complement strand
GGGCGCTTGATGATGCGACCTTGAATCTGCTCTGCAACGACGAATTGTTGGCCATCAATCAGGCGAGCCGGAACAATCGCCAAGTTTCCCGCAGCGCCGAAGACGCGGTTTGGGCGGCGCAAGACGTAAGCAGTGGCGCTACCTACGTCGCGGTCTTCAATTTGCGGGATTCTGCCGCCGCATCACCCGTTCAGGTTCCGCTGGCCAGTTTGGGTCTACGGGCGCCTGTGAATGTCCGCGATCTCTGGACTCATACCGACGGCGCAGTGAGCGAGGCGATTTTCGCACCCGAAGTGAATGGTCACGGCGCCCGCTGCTTTCGCCTTACGCAGGGCTGAATATGCCGGCAACGTTGCCACGAAAGGCGCTGGAGTTGCCCGCTTGTTCCGAATAAACTCAGACAAAATAAGGGTAGGATGAGCCGATGGAGGGATTTTCGCGGCGTGGATTGCTGCAGGCCGGCGCTACGGCGGCATTAGCGGCTGGCGTTGGCGGTCGGGCGGTCGCAGGGCCGGCCGGGCGCACGCTCTGGCTGCCTGCCGGGTATGGCGATGTCGAATTGCTTGAGGGGCCATTACTGGAGCAGTTTCGGCGTCATCACACGACGCTGCTGGCGATGGACGATGATGCGCTGCTCAAGCCTTTTCGGGCTGCCGCGGGGATGACGGCGCCGGGCCCTGACCTGGGCGGCTGGTACAATGCCGTCACCGGCGTCGAACCGCCTGCCGATTTTCATGGCTTTATCCCGGGTCATAGCTTCGGCCAATACGTTTCCGGAATGGCACGCGCTTATGCGATCACCGGCGATCGCGCCACGCGCGACAAAGTCCACCGTCTTGTCGACGGTTTTGCCCCGACGATCTCGGCGCGTTTTTACAACGATTACCGGTTGCCGGCCTACACCTACGACAAGATCAGCATTGGTCTGCTGGATGCCTACAGCTTTGCGGGAAAATCCGATGCCTTGCGCGTTCTGGGCCGCGCCTTGGATGCCGCCTTACCCCATTTGCCCGAGAAGGCCCTGACGCGCCCGGAAATGGAAGCGCGACCGCATAAATCCGTGGCCTACACCTGGGACGAGCCCTATACCCTGCCGGAGAACCTTTACCTTGCCTATAAGCGCGGTGCCGGGGCTCGCTTCCGAACGCTCGCGGGGCGTTATCTGCTCGACAAGGCGTATTTCGATCCGCTGGCCGCCGGCGAGAATGTCCTGCCGGGCAAACATGCCTACAGCCACATGAACGCGCTCAGTTCGGCGATGCAGGCCTATCTGACTGATGGCAGTGCAAAACATCTTCTGGCAGCGAAGAATGGCTTCGAATTCATCGTCGCGCAGAGCTTTGCCACCGGCGGCTGGGGTCCCAACGAGGGCTTCATCGTGCCGGGTTCGGGCACCTTGGGCGACAGCCTCGAAACCTCCCATGCCAGCTTCGAGACGCCGTGCGGTAGCTATGGCCATTTCAAGGCGGGCCGTTATCTCATCTCCGTGACCGGCGACAGTCGCTATGGGGACAGCATGGAGCGGGTCCTCTACAACACCGTTCTCGGCGCCTTGCCCATGAAGCCGGATGGCACGGCATTCTATTATGCCGATTACAATTCCAGGGGGACGAAATACTATCACGACTACAACTGCACCTGTTGCTCGGGCACGCTGGGTCAGATCGTGGCGGACTACGGTATCAGCAGCTATTTCACGGCCGCAAATGCAGTCGCCGTGAATCTCTATGTGCCGTCCCAGTTCCGCTGGAAGCGGGCCGGGCGCATCGTGACCTTGCGCCAGACAACCCGCTATCCATTGGCGCCGGACGTCGAGATCGAGGTTCAGACTCCGGTCGCGGAGAGCTTTGCGATCTTCTTGCGCATCCCCGCCTGGGCGGGCCAGGGGACAAGCGTCAGCGTCAACGGAAAGACCTTCGCCTCATCGGTGCCGCCCGGTCATTTCTTCGAAGTGCGTCGGACTTGGAGCAATGGCGACCGTTTGGCGCTGTCGTTCGACATGCCGCTGCGCCTTAAGGCTGTCGATGAAAAGCATTCCAAATTGCTTGCGGTTTTGCAGGGGCCCGTTGCCCTATTTGCGACCGGCGACCGCTTTCTGCCTCTGCGCCGCGAGGACCTGCTCAAAATTCGCCAAGTCGGCCCCGGCGCTACAGAATGGCGCATGACGAGCAGCGACGGCGTGCAGGTGTTCAAGCCCTACTTCGCGGTCGGGCAAGAAGCCACGCGTCTCTATCAGCCCGTTCCGGTGTGACCACGGGACGGGGGCGAAACACCTAGTGAGCCGGATTATTGTCTGACATAATACCGGACGGCTATAAGACAGCCCCTTGGGGGCAAGAGGAAAGCTCGGATGTTAAAACTCATGGTAACTTGTTGTGTTGCGATGATGATGGTGGCGGCCGGCGCCAGTGCAGCGGTCAGCAAAGCACCATTCGGCAAGACGGCGGACGGCAAGGCGGTCGATCTCTACACGCTGAAGGGCAAGAGCGGGTTCGAGGCGAAGATCTCGACCTTGGGGGCGACCTTGGTGTCGCTCAAGGTACCCGACAAGACCGGCACATACGGCAATGTCGTTCTCGGCTTTGCTTCGGCGGAGAACTACGTGAAGGGCGTGCCGTTCTACGGCGCCACGATCGGGCGTTATGGCAACCGCATCGCGCTCGGCAAGTTCACGCTGGACGGCAAGGCGTATCAGCTGCCGACCAATGATGGCCCCAACAGCCTGCACGGCGGCACCCAGGGCTTCGACAAGCGTCTGTGGACGGCGGAGCCGGTCGAGAGCAAGGACGGCCAGGCGCTCAAGCTGACCTATGTCAGCGCCGACGGCGAAGAGGGTTATCCCGGTCAACTCACGGTGCACGTCACCTACACGCTGCGCACCGACAATTCGTTGTCGATCGCTTACGAGGCGACCACCACCAAGCCGACCGTGGTCAATCTCACCAACCACACCTATTTCAACCTGAGCGGCACGCCGAACACGACGATCCTGAACCATCGCTTGACGATCCTGGCCGACCGCTTCACGCCGATCGACAAGACCTTGATCCCGACCGGCGAGCTTCGCCCGGTCAAAGGCACGCCGTTCGATTTCACCAAGGCTACTGTGATCGGCGCCCGCATCGAGGCCAATGACGAACAGCTCAAGTTCGGCAAAGGCTACGACCACAATTGGGTGCTGAATTCGTCCGGCAAGCTCGCCACCGCGGCGATCGTCGAAGAGCCCGCCAGCGGCCGTGTGCTGGAGGTCAAAACCAGCGAGCCCGGCATCCAATTCTATTCGGGCAACTTCATGGACGGCAAACCGGCAGGCGCGGGCACGGTGTATCAGCACCGCACCGGTTTGTGCCTGGAAACCCAGCATTTCCCGGATTCGCCGAACAAGCCGAAGTTCCCTTCGACGGTGCTCCGCCCGGGCCAGACCTATCACAGCGAGACCGTGCTGGCGTTCCGCACGGCGAAATAACGGCAGCGGCGGTGCCGAGATCCTCTCATCGCCGCGTGCCCCGGCGCAGCGGCGGTGCTTATGCTGATACGTACGGCCGCGGGTTGGAAGTCGCGTGCGCTGGTCTATAATGCGCCCAAGGGGACAGGCATGAAAAAACTCGTTCCGTTCGGACGGACCCGCACGGTCAGCAAGGCGCTCAGGTTGCACGGCACTATTGCGCGCGATCTAGGCGTTGCCATCACCGCCGGGGAATATCAGCCCGGCGATCTTCTGACCGGCGAAATCGCTTCCAGCGAAGAGCTTGCGGTGTCGCGGACGGCCTATCGCGAAGCCGTGCGCATCCTTGCGGCCAAGGGACTGGTCGAATCCAAGCCCAAAGTCGGCACCAAGGTCACCTCGCGCGACCGCTGGCATCTGCTCGACCCCGATGTGCTGGCCTGGGCGTTCGAGAGCGATCCGGATCTCGAACTTCTGGAAAGCCTGTTCGAATTGCGCGACATCGTGGAATCGGCGGCGGCCGCGCTCGCCGCCACCCGCCGTACCACCGAGCAGCTCGACGCGATGCGCGATGCTATCGAGCGTATGGCGCACCATACCTTGGCCACGCCCGAGGGGCGGCAGGCCGACCAGGACTTCCATGCCGCGCTGCTGGCCGCGACCGGCAATCCCTACATCGTTTCGCTCACCACCGGCGTGAATGCCGCTGTCAACACCACCACCGTGTTTAAGCAGCGCGAACGGCCGCTGCCGCGCGATCCGGTGCCGGACCATTTGCGGGTGTTCCAGGCGGTGGCCGACCGCGATGCGGTCCGGGCGCAGCAGGAAATGAGCACATTGGTGCATTTGGCCCGCCAGGACACGCCGGTTCCCCCACGGTCGAAGGATCGTCGCACCCGCATCCGGCCCGTCTAGCCTGACACCGAAGCTACCCTTCAGGGGTGCGGCTCAATTGTCTGATTTTTTCCGTGCCAGCCGGGTTGCCCTGTGATATTTCAACAGGGCAGCTTCAGCTCAAAGAGTGGTCCATGCCCAAGATCGCAAATTATGAGATTTGGTTCGTTACCGGCAGCCAGCATCTCTACGGACCCGAGACTCTGAAACAGGTCGCGGCCGACTCGACCGAAATCGCGCACGCGCTCGACGCGTCGCCTGCGATCCCGGTCAAGGTCGTGTTCAAGCCTGTTCTGGTGTCGCCGGATTCGGTGAGCGAACTGATGGCGGCGGCGAACAACACGCCGGCGTGTATCTGCCTCATCACCTGGTGCCACACCTTCTCGCCGTCGAAGATGTGGATCAACGGCCTCAAGATTCTGCAGAAGCCTGTGGTCCATCTGCATACCCAGTTCAACCGCGACATTCCGTGGGCGTCGATCGACATGGACTTCATGAACCTGAACCAGGCCGCCCACGGCGACCGCGAGCACGGGTTCATCTGGACGCGTCTGCGCAAGGACCGCAAGGTCGTCGTCGGCCATTGGAAGGAAGCCAAGGTCCAGGACAAGATCGGCGCTTTCGCGCGGGCCGCGCTGGCCTGGGCCGATTGGCAAGGCGCCAAATTCGTCCGTTTCGGCGACAACATGCGCGAAGTGGCGGTGACCGACGGCGACAAAGTCTCCGCCCAATTCAAATTCGGCTTCTCGGTCAACTATTACGCGGTCGGCGATCTGGTGAAGCGCATCGATGCGGTGAGCGAAAAAGAGATCGACGCCCTGGTCGAGGAATACGATGCTGCTTACGTCACCACGGCGGACGTGCGCAAAGGCGGGGCCCATTACGCTTCGGTGCGCGATGCGGCGAAGATTGAAGCGGGTTTGCGCACTTTCCTGAAAGAAGTCGGGGCCAAAGGCTATACCAACACGTTCGAAGACCTCTACGGCATGAAGCAACTGCCCGGCATCGGTTCGCAGCGGCTGATGGCCGAAGGCTACGGCTTCGGTGCCGAAGGCGACTGGAAGACCGCCGCCTTGGTGCGCGCCGTGAAAACGATGACCACGGGCCTTAAGGGTGGGACTTCGTTCATGGAGGACTACACCTACAATCTCGACCCGGCGAACACCCTCAATCTCGCCGCTCATATGCTCGAGGTCTGCCCCTCGATCGCCGACGGCAAGGCGAAGCTGGAAGTGCATCCGCTCGGCATCGGCGGCAAGGAAGACCCGGCGCGGCTGGTGTTCGATGCGGCGGCCGGTCCGGCGACCGCGACCTCGCTGATCGACATGGGCAACCGCTTCCGGCTGATCGTCGACGAAGTGGACGTGATCAAGCCGCCGCACCCGATGCCGAAATTGCCGGTGGCGCGCGCGGTGTGGAAGGCGAGGCCCAATTTCGAAACCGCCGCGATGGCATGGATTCTGGCCGGCGGCGCCCATCATTCGGCGTTCAGCTTGGCGGCGACCACCGAAATGCTGGAAGACTTCGCCACCATCGCCGGCATCGAATTCCTGATCATCGACGCCGACACCAAAATTCGCGACTTCAAGCAGACGCTGCGCACCAACGAAGTCTACTACGCCCTCAACCAGGGTTGGGCGATCTGATAACGAGAGCGCTAGGACGTTAAGGGAAGAACTATGGGCAGTCGTTATGCGATCGGTCTCGATTACGGGACCAATTCCGTCCGCGCGCTGGTCGTCGACGTGGCGGATGGCCGCGAAATCGCTGCCGCGATTTGGACGTATGCCCACGGTCATCAGGGCGTCGTCTTGGGCAAAGACCCCAATCTCGCCCGTCAGCATCCGGCCGATTACCTGAAAGGCGCCGAGGTCACCATCCTCGAAGCGCTGGCCATCGCAGCCCGGACGGTACCCGGATTCAAATCCGAAGCCGTGGTTGGGATTGGTGTCGACACCACCGGTTCGACGCCGCTGCCGGTCGATGCCGCCGGCGTTCCGCTGGCGCTCGATCCGAAGTGGAGCGAGAATCCCAACGCGCTCGCCTGGCTGTGGAAGGACCACACCGGTTGGGCCGAAGCCGCCGAGATCACCAAACTCGGGGCGGAAATCCGTCCGCAATATCTCGCCAAGATCGGCGGGGTCTATTCCAGCGAATGGTTCTATTCGAAGATCCTACACTGCCTTCGCACCGCGCCGGACGTGTTCGACGCCGCCTATAGCTGGATCGAACTGGCCGATTTCGTCCCCGCCGCGCTCTCGGGCACGCTGGCGCCGGACAAGTTCGTCGCCGGCATCTGCGCCGCCGGTCATAAAGCGATGTACAACCTCGCTTGGGGCGGCTACCCGGACAAGGAATTTCTGGTGAAACTCGATCCCAAGCTTGCTGGCTTGCGCGATCACCTGACACCGCGCGTCAAGGACGTCAGTTCCGCCGTCGGCGGTCTTTCGGCCGAATGGGCAGCGAAGACCGGTCTGCCGGCGGGAATCCCGATCGCCGTGGGCGCGTTCGATTGCCATCTCGGTGCCATCGGCGCTGGGGTGAAGCCGGGCGTGCTGGTCAAGGTGCTGGGCACCTCGACCTGCGATATCTCAGTGCAGCCCAATACCATTAAGCTCGCCGATGTTCCTGGCCTTTGCGGCATTGTCGACGGCAGCGTGTTGCCGGGCTATTTCGGGCTCGAAGCTGGCCAATCGGCGGTCGGCGACATCTTCAATTGGTTTGTCGAGTACATCCAACCGGCCGGGCTTTCGCACGTCGAGCTC
>JAATGK010000503.1 GCA_015654715.1 Alphaproteobacteria bacterium | reverse complement strand
GCGATCAAAGCGCGCTTCGCCGATTGGAAAGCGGCGGCGCCCGCCCCCGCTGCACCAAACTTCACTTATCCCGATCCGCCCCAGACCGCGACGGTCAAGTTGTTCACCGAGAACGGCGCCAATTCGGCGGTGCAGATGGCTTGGGTTACGCCATTCGATCCGACGCCGGAAACGCGCGCCCGCGATGCGCGCGAAACCATCCGCAATATCGCGTTCCATGTCTTGAACTTGCGCCTGAGCGCGCTGGCGACCTCGGCCGATCCGCCGTTCCTGCAGGCGAGCGCCGGCGCCGCCAACAGCTTTCGCACCAGCTTCGTCGCTTCGATCGGCGCCTCGGTCGGCAGCGGCGATCCCAAACGCGCCGTCAAGGCGCTCCGGCAGACCTTGATGGCCGTTTTGCACGACGGTGTCGGCCAGGACGAAGTCGATCGCGCCATCGCGCAACAGCGTACCAACCTCGTCGCCACGGTCACCGCAGCGCCGAGCCGCAAGAACCATCAGCTTACCGGCGAATACAGCAGCGAAATCGGCAAGAACGATGTCATCGACGGGCCGGAGAATTGGATGCCGACCTTCGAAGCGGCGGTGAAAGGCCTGACCGCAGCGCGCATCACCGCCGAATTACGCGAGCTGTTTATGAAAGGCGAACCGCTGATCATCGTCGCCAGTCCGACGCCGGTCACGGGCGGCGCCGATGCGCTCCTCGCCGCCTACAACGACGCCGGCACGGCACTGGCCGCGGTGGTTTCCAGTGCACCGGTCGTCTGGCCTTATACCGATTTCGGACCGGCCGGCACGATTGCAACCCAGAAAACCATCGACGATCTCGGCGCCACCGTCGTGACCTTTGCCAACGGCGTGCGCGCCACCCTCAAGCCGACCAAATTCCAGGAAGGCCAAGTGCAAATTCTGGTGCGCTTCGGTCACGGCCACTATGCCATGCCGCAAAACAAGCTCACGCCGCGCTGGGCTGTGGCCGGCGCCTGGGGGCTTGGCGGCGTCAAGCGCATCGCCACGTCCGATCTGCCCAAAGCGCTGAGCGGCAAGCAGTTGGGCGTAACGCCGGGACTCGGCGATGGGGCCTTTCAGGTGACGGCGCAAACGCGCACCACCGATGTCGAAGCCGAATTGCAGTTCATCGCCGCCTTCATCACCGATCCTGCCTGGCGGCCGGAAGGTCTGGCGCAAATCAAATCCGCCTCCGAAGCGGGGCTGGCGCAAGCGATGACGACGCCAGGCGGCGTCTTCAGCCTGCTTTTCCCGGAGTATATCCACAACAACGATCTGCGCTGGGCGTCACCGACGATCGACGAGGTGAAAAGCACCAATCTCGACGCCGTGAAGGCGCTCTTGGCGCCCGATTTGGCGGCCGGACCGATGGAGATCATCATCGTCGGCGACATCGCTGTCGATGACACGCTGGCACAGTTGAAACGGACGTTTGGGGCGATTGCCAAGCGGGCTTTGGACAAAAAGCCCTTTGCCGGACATGAAGAACTGCCCAAGGGCGGTTCGGCGCCGGTCATTCTACGCCACAAAGGCGCGACCCAGGAAGCCGTCGCCATGCTGGCGTGGAAAACCACCGGTCTGTTCCCGGACACGCAGACGGTGCGAACCTTGCACGTGCTGGAAGCGGTCATGCGCACGCGCCTGTTCGACGAGCTGCGCACCAACGAAGGCATCACCTATACGCCGCAAACCACGGGCGCCAATTCCGGAGCGACGCCCGACTGGGGCTTCCTGCGGATCACTGCGACCATACCTGCGGCCAAGCTCGCCGACTTCTACGCCGCGGCCAAAAAGGTGGCGGCCGACGTTGCCGCCCAGGAGGTTTCCGCCGACGAACTCGAACGCGCCCGCGGACCGCTGATCAGTGATGCCGAACATGCGGCACAGACCAACGCCTATTGGCTGCACGCGCTGGTAGGTATCGAAGTGGAACCGCGCGGCTTGGAGCTGGTGCGGGCCCGCATCTCCGGCCTCAAAGCGGTGACCGCGGCCGACGTACAGAAAGCGGCGCAGAGGTTCCTGAAAGATGACCGCAGCTTCCGCCTGATCGTCGCGCCGGACGGATTCGTCGTTCCGGCGGCGTTGCCATAGAACGCTTTCCGAAAAGCGAAAACCGGCTACGCGCGACCAGTACTTAAGGCGTACGGAACGCTTTGAGCGTCTCGTCGAGGCCGTGTTCATAGGCCGCGATCAGCTTGTCCCATTTGGCATCGACCTCGGCATCGACCACTTGGCGCTTGGGATCGGAATCGAACCAGGCGAGCGTACGCCGGATGCCTTGGGCAAAGCGCACCCTGGCGCCGAACTCCGGCACCAAGCGCTTGATCTTGGTGTTGTCGAACACGACGCTGTTCGCCTTGTCGCCGGTAAGTCCGCCAACCTCATCGGCAATGCACGCGCCGACGAAATCGGACGAAATGTGAATGATGGCCGGTGCGACGCCCGCCGCCTCGGCGACGATGGTGGTGATCTGGTTCCAGGTCAGCACTTCGTCGGAGGTGATATGGAAGGCCTGCCCAATCGCTTGGGCATGACCCAACAGGCCGACTAGACCGACGGCAAAATCGCTGTTGTGCGTGACCACCCAGAGCGAGGTGCCGTCGCCGGGCACGATCAACTTCTTGCCCTGGCGCAGGCGGTTTACGGCCGTGAACGGTTTGTGCCACGCATTCACCGCCAGCGGAATTTGCGTGTCGCCATAGGTGTGCGACGGCCGCACGATGGTGATGGGAAAACCCTCTTCGCGGTAAGCCCGTACCAAACGATCTTCGCACGCGATCTTGTCGCGCGAATACTGCCAGTAGGGATTGGCGAGCGGGGTCGATTCCGTGATGAGATAATGGCCGACGGGCTTCTGATAGGCGCTGGCCGAGGAGATGAACACGAATTGGCGGGTGCGGTCGCGAAACAGCCGGATGTCGCGTTCGATTTGATCGGGCGTAAATGCGATGAAATCCACCACCGCATCGAAATGGGCATGACCCAGCATCTTTTCGATTGCTGCTTCATCGGTGATGTCGGCTTGCAAGGTCTTAACGCCCGCGGGAATGTGCACCGCTCTTTGCCCCCGCCGCAGCAGCGTCAGATCAATGCCGCGCTCGGCCGCCAGTTCGGTGCACGCCGTCGAGATGGTTCCGGTACCGCCGATAAAAAGGACCTTCATGGTTATTCTCCTGGCAGAGGATTGGTTCGCGCCACGCCGGGTGTGACCAGCGGATCGGCCTCGATTTTCTTGATACGCTCGCGCGCGGCATCAGCGCGCTTCTGGCGGTTCCACATCGCGGCATAGGCGCCTTTCTTGGCAACCAGCTCGTCGTGGCGGCCGCGCTCGACGATCTCGCCTTTCTCCAGCACCAGAATTTCGTCGGCATCGACCACAGTGGAAAGGCGATGCGCGATGACCAGCGTGGTGCGATTCTTCGACACTTCCTGCAACGCGCTCTGAATTTCGCGTTCGGTGTGGGTGTCGAGAGCGGAGGTGGCTTCGTCGAGCAAAAGGATCGGTGGATTTTTCAGAATGGTGCGGGCGATGGCGACGCGCTGCTTCTCGCCGCCGGAAAGCTTGAGCCCGCGTTCACCGACCATGGATTCGTAGCCCAGCGGCAGTTCGCGGATGAACTTGTCGATCTGGGCGTTACGGGCGGCCTCCTTGACCTCCGCATCGGGCGCGCCGATGCGGCCGTAAGCGATGTTGTAGCGCACCGTGTCGTTGAACAGCACCGTGTCCTGCGGAACGATGCCGATCGCGGCGCGCAAGGAGGATTGGGTCACGTCGCGGATGTCCTGACCGTCGATGGTGACGCGGCCCGAAGCGATGTCGTAGAAGCGATAGAGAATGCGGCTGATGGTGGATTTTCCGGCCCCCGACGGCCCGACGACGGCGACCGTCTTGCCTGCCGGGACGGCGAAGGAAATGCCCTTCAGCACGGTGCGCGCCGGTTCGTAGGCGAACACGACATTCTCGAAACGGATCTCGCCGCCCGTCACCTTCAGCGCCGGCGCGCCGGGCTTGTCCTGCACCTCTTCGCGGCTTCCGAGGAGGCGGAACATGGCGTCCATATCGACCAAAGCCTGGACGATTTCGCGATAAACCGTGCCGAGCAGATTCAGCGGCACGTAAAGCTGAAGCAGGATGGCGTTGGCGGTGGCAAAATCGCCGAGCGTATAGGTCCCCGCCTTGACGCCGATCGCGGCCAGCACCAGCACCACGCCCATGCCGATATTGATGATCAAAGCTTGGCCGGTGTTGAGGACGCTGAGCGAGGTCTGCGACTGGATGGAAGCGCCGGTGAACTTCTCCATCGAAACGTCGAAGCGGGCGGTCTCGTGCTTCTCGGCGTTGAAGTATTTCACCGTCTCGTAATTGAGCAGGCTGTCGACCGCTTTGGTGTTGGCGTCCTGATCCGACATATTCATGTCGCGGCGGAACTGGATGCGCCAGCGCGTGATCGCGAAGGTGAACCAGACAT
>JAATGK010000447.1 GCA_015654715.1 Alphaproteobacteria bacterium | reverse complement strand
CGTCGTTGATGAAATCATGCAGGGATTTTTCCACTTGCAACCGGCGCCGCTTGATGCGGGTCGTCGGGTTTGATCGGGCTGTCGAATTGTTGCGAGTCGTCATGATCGTCTCCTTCGCGCCGGTCACTCGGCGGCGAATTGAGCGGTTTCGGTGGAATGAGCCATGGCGGTGGTCGAGGACTCGCCGCCGCTGATTGCCTGCGAGATCGCATCAAAATAGCCGGTACCGACTTCGCGCTGGTGGCGCGTGGCGGTATAGCCCTGCGGTTCGGCAGCGAATTCAGCCTGCTGCAGATCGGAGTAAGCCGCCATGCCGTGCTTGCTATAATCGCGAGCCAGCCGGAAGGTCGCCAGATTGAGGCTGTGGAAACCGGCCAGCGTCACGAACTGGAATTTGTAGCCCATATCTGCGAGCTGCTCCTGGTACGAAGCAATGGTCTTCTCGTCCAGTTTGGCCCGCCAGTTGAACGACGGCGAGCAGTTGTAAGCCAAGAGCTTGCCGGGGAAAGCGCGGTGAATTTCCTCGGCGAATTCGCGCGCCTCGCCGAGATCGGGTCGCGAGGTCTCCCACCACAACATGTCGGCATAGGGCGCGTAAGCCAGGCCGCGATGAATGCAATGGGCGATGCCGGTGTTCTCCTTCAGGCGGAAGAAGCCTTCCGGCGTGCGTTCGCCGGAGAGAAAGCCATGATCCCATGGATCGATGTCACTGGTGATGAGCTGGGCCGCTTCGGCATCGGTGCGGGCGATCAGGATCGTCTCGACGCCGGCAATGTCTGCCGCCAGCCGGGCGGCGTTCAGGGTCCGGATGAACGTCTGGGTCGGCACCAGCACCTTGCCGCCGAGGTGGCCGCACTTCTTCTCGGACGCGAGCTGGTCTTCGAAATGCACCGCCGCGGCACCGGCCTCAATCATCGACTTCATCAATTCGAAGGCATTCAGCGGTCCACCAAACCCGGCCTCGGCGTCGGCAATGATCGGCAGAAACCAATCGAACGAGTCCTGGCCCTCAAGCCGGCCGATCTGGTCGGCGCGCTGGAGCGTGCGGTTGATGCGGCTGACGACCGCAGGAACGCTCGAACTCGGGTAAAGGCTCTGGTCGGGATACATCTCACCGGCGTTGTTGGCGTCGGCGGCGACCTGCCAGCCGGACACGTAGATCGCCTCCAGCCCGGCCTTGGCCATCTGCATCGCCTGATTGCCGGTCGAGGCGCCGAGCGCCCGCAGGAACGGTTTGGCTTGCAGCGCTTGCCACAATCGGGCGGCGCCGTGCTCGGCCAAAGAATGAGCTATCCGCATTGAACCCTTGAGCTTTTCCACGTCGGCGGGTCCGTAAGTGCGGCGGATGCCGTCGAACCGACCGCAGTGCGGTGCCATTGAATTCATCGTTTGCTCCTTGCGTTTTCCTCTGCCCTTTAGTATTAGAACTTTTACAAGAAGAGCAACAACGCATTGAACTAGCTATGAAACTTTGTAAATCTAAACACTGCAAGCCGATGTAAATCGGTAAATATTCGAACAAGGGTGCGAACCAGGGATAGCGCAAGTCATGATTCAAACGCGTCTCGGAACCAAGCTCAGGCGGCTGCGCAGTGAGAACCACCTCACCCAGGCCCAGATGGCGCAGCGCCTCGAAATCAGCCCCACCTATCTCAATCTTCTGGAACACAATCAGCGCCCGATCACCGCGACGGTGCTGCTGAAATTGGCGCAGCGCTTTGCGATCGACGTCTCGTCGTTTAACCAGGACGATGAAACCGGCCTGCTCTCCGACGTGATGGAAGCCCTGTCGGACCCGCTGTTCGACGTGCACAGCATTAAGGCCGTCGAAGTCCGCGATATGGTCGGCGCCTCGCCCGCCATCGCGCGCGCCTTACTGACGCTGTATCAGGCCGCGCGCCGCGGCCATGCGGCAAAGGAAACGTCACCAGGCGTGCCCGCCAATACCGACGAGACCGCGCTCGGCGAACTCAGCTTCCTGCCGGGCGGGATGCCGTCGGAAGAGGTCTCCGATTTCCTGCAAGCCAACAGCAATTATTTCCACGATCTCGAATTGGCCGCCGAAGCCTTGTGGAAGGACAATGGCTTGTCGCTGGATAGCCTCTATGGCGGGTTGGTGCAGGTGCTGAACAAACGCTTCACTGTCACCGTCGACGTCGTTGCCGCCGAGGCAATGGAGAACACGCTGCGCGAATACCGCCCGCTCGAACGCCGTCTCAACATCTCCGAAATGCTGCCGCTGTCGAGCCGGATATTCCAACTCGCCAGCCAGATCGCGCTGCTCGGTTGCGAACGCGAACTTTCGGCGTTGACCGCGCGCGGCAAATTCACTTCGCGTGAATCCGAACATCTCGCCCGCACAGCGCTGGCCAATTATTTCGCCGCCGCGGTGATGATGCCCTATTCCCGTTTTCGCGATGCGGCGGGCGCCACGCGGCATGAACTCGACGTCTTGCAGCACCGCTTCGGGGCGAGTTTCGAGCAGGTCTGCCATCGCCTTACGACGCTGCGCCGCCCCGGCGACGAAGGCGTGCCGTTCCATCTCATCCGCGTCGACGTCGCCGGCAACATCTCCAAGCGCTTCGG
>JAATGK010000247.1 GCA_015654715.1 Alphaproteobacteria bacterium | reverse complement strand
TGTCTTTTCGAACTACAACATCGGCGTGCCGCAGCTGGACGCTTCGCTCGACCGTACACGGGCCATGCAGCTCGGCGTCGATGTGCAAGACGTCTTCGATACCATGCAGATCTATCTGGGCTCGATTTATGTCGACGATTTCAACAAATTCGGCCGTACCTATCAGGTGATCGCCCAAGCCGACAGCCGTTTCCGCTCGCAGCCGGAAGACATCACCAAGCTGCAAACTCGCAACGCCGATGGCCAGATGGTGCCATTGGGCGCGGTGGTGAACGTCACCGAGACCGCAGGCCCGGATAGTGCGATGCGCTATAACGGCTTTCGCGCCGCCGATTTGAACGGCGCGCCGGCGCCGGGTTATTCCACCGGCCAAGCACAGGAAGCCATCACCCGACTGCTGCACGACAATCTGCCGAAGGGAATGAACTTCGAATGGACAGAGCTCACCTATCAGCAGATTCTGGCGGGCAACACAGCCCTTCTGGTCTTCCCCATCTGCGTGCTGCTCGTCTTTCTGGTGCTCGCAGCGCAATATGAAAGTCTATTCCTGCCGCTGGCGGTGATTCTGATCGTCCCGATGTGCTTGTTGTCGGCTATCTGGGGGGTGTGGCTGACCGCCGGTGACAACAACATCTTCACCCAGATTGGCCTCTTCGTCTTGATCGGCCTCGCCTGTAAGAACGCGATTCGGATCGTGGAGTTTGCGCGCGACCTGGAAATCCAGGGCAAGAAGACGTTCGAAGCAGCGATAGAGGCGGCCCGCCTAAGATTGCGGCCGATCCTGATGACGTCGTTCGCCTTTATTATGGGCGTGGTGCCGCTGGTGTTGTCCTCGGGCGCGGGCGCCGAGATGCGTCACGCCATGGGTATTGCCGTGTTCTTCGGAATGCTGGGCGTGACCTTCTTTGGCTTGTTCCTCACGCCGGTATTTTATGTCGTCCTGCGGACGATCGAAAAGCGCATCACTGGTACCGAGGCGGTGCATCATCACATTTAGGGCAGGGCTGCTTGCTGTGGATGTGCCGCGAGTGGCACCGGCTTGTGGTGAAGTCGCCACCGCCGCGGAAGGAACGGGCGAACGCCCGCAGGCCGAATGGCGCGCGAAATCTTACGATTTCAATACGCTGGGCAACGCCAAAAAGGGCGGCAGGAAGTTATTTCCCTGCTCTCTCCAGACTCCTGACCGCGCCGTTGGCAGCACTGGTTGTGAGCAGAGCATAGGCACGCAGCGCGGCAGACACGACGCGGTTGCGCGCTTTGGGCTGCCAAGCGTTGTCGCCTTTGGCTTCCATCGCGCTACGGCGCGCGATGAGCACGCTGTCCGGCACGTCCACACGGATCACGCGGCCGGGAATATCGACCGTGATCGTGTCGCCGTCTTCGACCAGCGCAATGGTGCCGCCTTCGGCCGCTTCCGGCGAGACATGTCCGATCGATAGGCCCGAGGTGCCGCCGGAAAAACGGCCGTCGGTGAGGAGCGCACAGGATTTGCCCATGCCTTTCGATTTCAGATAGCTCGTGGGATAGAGCATCTCCTGCATGCCGGGGCCGCCTTTCGGTCCCTCATAGCGGATGACGACGAAATCGCCGGCCTTCACCTTATCGCCCAGAATACCGGAGACAGCGTCTTCCTGGCTTTCGAAAACGCGCGCCGGACCGGTGAATTTGAGTTTGGAAGGATCGACGCCGGCGGTTTTTACGATGCAGCCCTCCTCGGCCAGATTGCCATAGAGCACGGCCAGACCACCGTCCTTGCTATAGGCATGATCAAAATCGCGCACCACACCTTGTTTGCGGTCCAAATCGAGTTCGCCGTAGCGTTGCGACTGGCTGAAGGCTTCCGTGGTACGCACGCCGCCAGGGCCGGCACGATAAAACGTTGTCACGGCCGGGTCATTCGTGCGCTGAACATCCCATGTATCGATGGCGCCGCCTAAGCTTGCAGCATGGACGGTGGGCACGGCGCGGTTCAGCAGGCCCTGACGATCGAGTTCGCCGAGAATCGCCATCACACCGCCGGCGCGATGCACGTCCTCGACATGCACGTCGGAACGAGATGGTGCGACTTTGCAGAGATGCGGCACTTTTCGCGACAGCCGGTCGATATCCTTCATCATGAAGGGAACTCCCGCTTCCCGTGCGGCCGCGAGAAGGTGAAGCACCGTATTGGTCGAACCGCCCATCGCGATATCGAGTGCCATGGCGTTCTCGAACGCGGCAAAGCTGGCAACCGACCGCGGCAGGACGCTTTCGTCGCCCTGTTCATAATACCGCTTCGTGATTTCGACGATCACGCGGCCTGCCTTCAAAAATAACTCGCGGCGATCGGCATGGGTGGCGACCAATGTGCCATTGCCGGGTAGCGAAAGGCCCAGCGCCTCGGTCAGGCAGTTCATCGAATTCGCCGTAAACATGCCGGAGCATGAGCCGCAGGTCGGGCAGGCTGAACGTTCGATCGTCGTAACGTCTTCGTCGGTGACCTTGTCGTCGGCCGCCATCACCATCGCATCGATCAGGTCGAGCGCTTTGGCCTCGCCTTGGTAGACGGTCTTGCC
>JAATGK010000025.1 GCA_015654715.1 Alphaproteobacteria bacterium | reverse complement strand
CCCCGCGCGCTCTTTCAAAACCTCAGCCTTTTCGCGCCGGGAGCGCTGCAACGATGGCCAAAATCGACGGAAATGCAATCCGCCCGGGCACCCTGATCGAACACGACGGCGGCCTGTGGATCGCGGTGAAGACCCAGAAAGTCAAACCCGGCAAGGGCGGCGCCTACAACCAGGTCGAGCTCAAAAACATCATCACCGGCACCAAGCTCAACGAGCGCTTCCGCTCGGATGCGGCGGTCGATGAAATCTATCTTGAGAAGAAGGACTATCAGTTCCTCTATGCGAGTGGCGACATGCTGACCTTCATGGACGTCGAAACCTACGAGCAGATCGAGCTGCCGACCGAATTCGTCGGCGAACGCGCCCAGTTCCTCACCGACGGCATGAAGGTGATGGTGACCAGCTACGAAGACAAGCCGCTCGGCATCCAACTGCCGCTGCAAGTCGTGCTCACCGTCACCGAGGCCGATGCGGTGATGCGCGGCGGCACCGCGGCGCCGTCCTACAAGAACGCCGTGCTCGAAAACGGCATGAAGATTTTGGTGCCGTCGTTCATCGATGCCGGGACCAAGATCGTCGTCTCGACGGAAGAAGGCACCTACGTGAAGCGGGCCGAAATCTGATCCTTCGAGACGGTCGCTCCGCGACCTCCTCAGGATGAGGCGGCCAGCCTCTCGAAGGATGAGCCAAAGGAAAGTTTGATGCCTTATCTGTCCCCTGCCTTGAACGTCATGATTGCGGCGGCGCGCAAGGCCGCCCGCCCGCTGAACCGCGATTTCGGCGAACTCGAGAACCTGCAAGTGTCGCACAAAGGCCCGGCGGATTTCGTTTCCAGCGCCGACGAGCGCACCGAGCGCATCCTGTTCGAGGAATTGACCCGGGCCCGCCCGGGCTACGGCTTCTTCGGCGAGGAAGGCGGCATGCGCGAAGGGCCGGACAAGAGCCACCGCTTCATCATCGATCCGATCGACGGCACCACCAATTTCCTCCACGGCGTGCCGCATTTCGCCATTTCGATTGCGCTCGAACGCGAAGGTCAGCTCCAGTCGGCCGTGGTTTACAATCCGATCACCGATGAGATGTACGTCGCCGAGCGCGGCCATGGCGCCTATCTCAATGACAAGCGTCTGCGCGTTTCCACCCGCAAGGCCCTGCCCGAGAGCCTGATCGCCACCGGCATCCCGTTCATGGCCCACGGTACCGACGAGGAGCGCGACCGCAGCCTCGCCGAGGTCAAAGCGGTGGTGTCGCGCACGTCGGGCATCCGGCGGTTCGGCTCGGCGGCGCTCGATTGCGCTTATGTGGCGGCGGGACGTTTTGACGCGTTCTGGGAGCGCGGCCTTAATGCCTGGGACATCGCCGGCGGCATCTTGTTGGTACGCGAGGCGGGCGGCATCGTCACCAACCTCAATGGCACCGCCGATCCCTTCTCGAACGGCGACATTCTGGCCGCCAACGAGGCCCTTCATCCCCAATTGCTGAAGCTTCTTGAAAATCCCTTTAGTTGAGACAGGCCCGTGACGTGACTATGGTTGCGCTCTGCCTCGTGAGGCTCGGCTGATTCGATGCGCATCGTTCCCGCTCTAACTGCTCTTCTGCTGCTCGCCGTTCCGGCCGCGGCGCAAAACGACGACGTCACGGTGGCTGGGGACGGCGCCGGCCAAACCCTGATCGATCCGGCCACCGGCCAGAGCCGCTATGTGCCGCCGCTGTTGCAGCCCTGGCAGGAGGTGCCATCCGCTTACGTCCGCCTGGCCACCACCGCGCTCACAAGCCAGCCGCGATCGCTACCACGCCACCGGCCACGACCGCCGCCACGGCGCCCGTCACGACGTCCACCGCCGACCTCACGCCAGTCACGCCGCCGCCGCTCAAGAAGCCGCGCCGCACCGCTGCCGTGACGCCACCGCCCGCACCGCCGCCAGCACCGAAACCGGCGGCCGCTCCCAAGCCTGCCGCCAAAGCCCCGCTCAGCGGCTTCGGTGACATCGACCTCATCACCGGCACCGGCCAGCAGGCGCAGCAATCGGCACCGCCGCCGAGCCACGCTGCCGTCGCGCCCAAGCCCGCCGTCACCCCGCCCAAGCCCGCCGCTGCACCGCCAAAAGTGGTTGCTGCACCGCCAAAGCCGGTCGTTACGCCACCAGCGCCGGTCGCGGCGCCGCCTAAGCAGACCCGCACCGCCGCGATCGAAAAGCCGAAGGCCAAGACGCCGACAGGAACCCGCAAGGATTCGATCACCTTCGCGCCCAACGCCACCGATCCGTCGGGGTCGGCCGTCGCGGCGGTCCGCACGCTCGCCGCATCGCTGGCAGCGTCGATGGACGACAGCGCCCGTGTCCAGTTGATGGCCTATGGCGGCCAGAAGGGCGAAAAATCCTCGGATACCCGCCGTTTGTCGCTCAAGCGCGCCCTGGTGATCCGTCAGCTCCTGATCGACGACGGCATTCCGTCGGAGCGCATCGACGTTTTTGCGCTGGGCGGCGCCGAGGACGACGGCCCGCTCGACCGCGTCGACGTGTTCCTGAAGGGCTGACGCCGGAAATCTGTTGCGATTCTAAAATAGAACTACCAAGCTACGGATGATTTTGGGGTCGTTCCATGCTTAAGGTCGCGCTTGGCTTGATGGTTTCGGCGTGTCTGCTTGCGCCAGGCGCCGCGGCCTTTGATTACGACACCTCCGGCAAAGCGGTTGCCTATGCCATGCCGGCCTTCGCCGCCGGCGTCGCGATCTACAAAAAGGATTGGACCGGGCTGGTGGAGCTCTCGGTCACCACAGCGCTCACCTACGGCACGGCCTACGGCATCAAACAGCTGGTGAGATCTTGCCGCCCCTATCGGAAACCGTGCGTCGATGGCGGAACCGGCTGGGATTCCTTCCCTTCCACCACGGCGGCGATCGCCTCGGCACCATCGTCGTTCCTGTGGAACCGCTACGGCTGGGAATGGGGCTTGCCCGCCTTCGTGATCTCGAAATATCCAAGTTACGCGCTGCAAAAGTCTCGCAAGAACAAGTTTGTGGACGGACTGGCGAGCACCGCGCTTTCCTGGGGTTACAACATCCTTCTTGTGAATCGTTATCACAAGCGCTGGGACCGATACGCTGAGCGCGGCTTCTATAGCAGTTTGGACGGCGATACCGAAGGCATCTATGCCAGGGCCGGTTACCGGTTTTAGTAATTATCGATTTTAGTTAGGCGTTTTCGACCCGCACGTCGCGGAAGCGATTGACCATTCGGAGCGGCGGAAACAGTTTCATCCAGGTCGCCACCACCGCCAGCGTGCCGCAACCTCCGATCACCACCGCCAGTACCGGTCCGAACAGCGCGGCGGTAATGCCGCTCTCGAATTCGCCCAGTTCGTTGGAAGCGCCGATAAACAGCATGGTCACGGCGCCGACGCGGCCGCGCATCTCGTCGGGCGTGGCGAACGAGATCAGCGACTGGCGCACAAAAACGCTGATCATGTCGGAAGCGCCGAGCACCGCCAGCGCCACCAGCGACAGCCAGAAATTGGTCGAGAGGCCGAACACGATGGTGGCGACGCCGAAAATCGCGACGGCGCCGAACATCTTGATGCCGATACCCTCGTCGAGCGGCCGGCGCGCCAGAGCCAGAGCGACCACCGCCGCGCCAAGCGCCGGCGCACTGCGCAAAAGACCGAGGCCGACCGGCGTCGAATGGAGAATATCGCGCGCATAGATCGGTAGCAGCGCCGTCGCCCCGCCGAGCAGCACGGCGAACAAATCGAGCGAAATGGCGCCCAAAATGACCGGGCGGCGGCGAACGAATTGAACGCCGGCGACAACGCGGGCGAAACGGCTCTGTCGCGCGGTGGCGTCGAAGGCGCTGCGGCGCCCGCCGATCAGCGCCGTCAGCGCGGCGGCGATCAGGAAGTTGGCGACGCACAGGCTGTAAGTCGCCTTCGGTCCGAAGGCGTAAAGCAAGCCGCCGAGGGCGGGGCCCGAGATCACCGCCACCATGAACACCGATGAATTGAGCGCGATGGCGCGCGGCAGCTTTGCTCGCGGCACCAGGAACGGGACCAGCGATTGGCCGGACGGCGAAGCAAAGCCGCGACCGATGCCGAACAGCACCAGCACCGCGTAATAGGCGTGTGCGGTATGAACATTCAGGATACTGAGCATCAGGAACAGCCCGCCGCATATGCCTTGCAGCACCAGCGCGATGCCCAGCACTTTGCGCTGATCGAAACGATCGCTCATCTCGCCGGCGGGCAGTGTGAACAGAAACATCGGCGCGAACTGGCAAAGCCCGACCAAGCCGAGCGCCAGCGGCGTGCGCTCCATCTCGTAGATCTGCCAGCCGATCGCCACCGACTGCACCATCATGGCGACGGTGGACAGAAACCGGCCGACCGAGAAAAAGACAAAATCGCGCTGACGATAAATCGTGGCGTCGCTCATCCGCGCTTCAACCACTCCGCGCGGGTAATGAACCAGACATCGACTTCGAAAGTCTCGCTGCCGACCGTGAGTTCTGCCTGTGGCCCCTTCTGTTCGCCGAGCCGTTTGGCGACTGCCTGCGACGCCGGATTGGCGGCATCGATATTGGAAACGATCCGGTCATCGGGCCGCGTCAGAAATCCGTAGCGCATCGCGGCCGCACCGGCTTCGGTGGCGGAACCCTT
>JAATGK010000209.1 GCA_015654715.1 Alphaproteobacteria bacterium | reverse complement strand
GAGGAAGCCTGCCTATGGCACACGCATACCTTTCTCGCAGGCGCAGGAGCTGACATACGGCGCCGTATTGCGGCAGCGCGCCGGGTGGGGCATTATTTCTACAGGGCCTAGCGCCTATTTTCTTCTGGCGTGCGCGAGAACAAAGCTAGCGATTCCATCGCGTCTAGCGCGAAGATAATGCCTGGCAACAGTAGGCATTTATCTGTAATAGGCCTTTATAATGAATATACGGATATGCCTACACCGCTTTCGCCACGCCATCGGACCGTCGCTACGGGCCGTGCCCGACCGCAAAATCGCACGGCCATGACGATCGATAGAATTCGTGCACGTGCGGTGTGGATTGAAGAAAATCTCCTGCCGTATGAACGGGATATCCGTGCATGGCTAAAGCTCCACCGCGCGGTAGGGCTGGAGATCGACGACATCATCCAGGAGATGTACGCCAAGATCGGTTCGCTCGACAGCTTCGAGCATATCCGCGACCCTAAGCGGTATGCCTTCCAAGTGGCATATTCGATCCTGTTGAACTTTGTGCGCCGTTCCCAAATCGTATCCATTTCTGCCGTCGGCGACTTGGCCGAGCTGAACGTGCCTTCTTTGGAGGCAAGCCCAGAAGAACATGCGTTATTGCGTGACGACGTCCGCGAGATCGCCAGTGCCATCGCCACCCTGCCAAAGCGCGCGCAACAAGTTCTGATGCTGCGCCGAATTGAGGGCTTGTCGCAGCGGGAAACTGCAACCAAACTGTCGATCGGGGAAAAGGCCGTCGAAAAGCACCTGGCACGCGCCGTCACAATGTTGATGGATCATTTCGGTCGTGGGGGGGGAAAAGGCACGCCCCAAGTGTCTCACAATGTAGAGTTTCCCAGTTCTGACAATAAAAACGATGACTCCGCAAGTTAACGCTATCGACCAGCAGGCAGCCGAATGGGCGGCCAAAGGCACGGATCTCTCTATCCAAGAGCAGGCCGCGCTGGACGCTTGGCTCGATGCTGACCAGCGTAACCTCGGAGCGTTCCTCAAAGCCAACGCCGTTTTGGTGCGCGTCGACCGCGCGCGTCATGTCCCCGTCGAGGATCGCGCGCCAGCTTCCGCCTTGAGTCGCCGGCGACTGCTCCTCGTTGGTTCGATCGCAGCCTCGCTGGCAGTGGTCGCCGTGGGTATCGACCGTTTTTGGGACCGTATCCACGAAGACGTGTATGCAACGGAACTGGGCGAGACCAAGGTCATCGGCTTGTCCGATGGTTCCCAGATCACGCTCAATACCAGCTCGAAGGCTATCGTGCGCTACACGGCCGATCGACGCGGCATCACCTTGGTTCAGGGCGAGGCCCTATTCGATGTGGCCAAAAATAAGAAGCGGGCCTTCGTGGTCGCGTTGCGCGGTATCGAGGTCCGTGCCGTCGGTACCAGTTTCTCGGTTCTGTCTTTGCCAGACCGTCCATTGGAGGTCCAAGTCCGCGAAGGCGTCGTGCGGATCGACCGTCCCCATATGCGCTCTATCGTCCTCCCGGCGAACGGACGCGCCGTGATCACCGCCGACGGCTCGGTAGCCGTCGAAACGCTGACGCCCACCATGATCGCCCAGTATTTGGCTTGGCAGAGCGGCCATATTTTTTTGCAGAACCGAACGCTTGCCTCTGCTGCACAGGAATTCGCTCGTTATAGTAGAACACGGATCATTCTCGACGATCCGACTGTGGCAAACAGTACCGTTACCGGACTATACCAAGCCAGCGACCCGGTCGGATTTGCCAAGGCGGCGGCCGTTTCGCTCGATCTCAACGTAGAGATGAAGGACCACGAAGTACGTCTTTCACGCAAAAATTCTTAACGGCCCGCTAGAGATTCACAAACCCGCAGTCCCGGTGCTCAGAGAAGTCCAATAAGGACCATAACACTGAGGAGAGAATGAGGCTTCGTTCGGTCACAGCCGCTTTGGGAAGCGGAGCTGCGATGCTCGCGTGCGTCGGCGGCTCTTTAGCCGCGACCGATACTCATACCTTTAGCATTCCTCAAGAAGCAGCCGAGATATCCATCCCGGTTTTTGCCGTGCAAGCCGGACGTCAGATCGTGGCCCCGGGCGAGGCTCTCAAAGGCATCAAGACGCCGGCTATCGCAGGCACCTTGGAAACACAGGCTGCGCTTACGCTTCTTCTGAAGGATACGCCCCTTGCCGTCGCCTCTGATGATGGACGCACGGTCATTCTCATCGCCAAACCGAGAGCCACGCAGATACCGGTCCCAAGCCTGCCGGCTCCTATGCTTGCGGCCGCACCCGAATCCATCATTGTCACGGGCTATCGGGCCAGCCTGCAGTCGGCGGCGATGATCAAGCGCAGTGCGGCCAACTTCACGGATTCCGTCTTTGCCGTGGACATCGGCAAGTTTCCCGATCTCAACGCGGCCGAAGCGATCAACAGAGTCCCTGGGGTCCAGTTGACACGCGACCAGGACGGCGAAGGCACGCAAATTTCCGTACGCGGGCTCGGCCCCAGTTTCACAGAAGTCTTGATGAACGGACACCCGGTGGACGTCGCAACCGACGGTACGCTTGGTTCCGGCAACCAGAACCGCGAAATCGATCTCGACATGTTTCCGGTCGAACTCTTCACCCGGATCACGGTGAACAAAACGCCGACCGCAAACATGTATGAAGGCGGCATCGCGGGCGTGGTTGACATGGGAACGGCCCGCCCCATGGACGAAGTCGAAGACGGCTTTCACCTCAGCTATTCCCTGCAGGACCAATTCAATACTAACAGCGGTGCGCTTAGTCCCCGAGCCGCCGTGGTTGCATCGCAGAATTGGAGCAACCGGTTCGGCATCCTATTCGGCTTTGCCGTACAGCATTACCAGTTTCGCGACGATGGCTATGAATCGGTGAGCAACGCCCTTGCGGATGTTGCCGGTCAGCAGCCAGCAGGCAGTTGCCCAAACTGCAACACCATCGGCTCGGGCACGAGCTTCCGCTGGGCAACCGTGGTTCCCGCCGCTGTGGCGCCAAATCCCGCCCTCGGGATCGGAGCAGCCGGTACGCCCTATGCCTATTCCGGCGGCGTCAATGCGCCGGGGGGCACCTCCGGCCTTTCGACAACCGATCTCAGCAACGTGATATTTCCCTATTTGGCCAGCCCCGTGCTGAAGATCGGCAGCAAGAACCGCTACTCGCTGCTGGGCGACATCCAGTACCGGCCAAGTGAGGAACTGGAATTCAACCTAAGCACACTCTACGAATATTCGCAGCGCGACTATGACGGCGACCAGATGGACTGGTTCGTACGCAATTCATGCAATGCGGCCGGTACCGATCCAAGTTGCATGATCCCGGTGAACATCAAGACGGACAGCCTGCACTATCTGACCTCGGGAACTTTTCTCAACGCAAGCTTCTTCTTTATCAATCAGCCCTTCCGCGAAAACATCCACTTTCTCGACGTCAGCCCGACAGTCGATTGGACGCCGCGGCCTTGGCTGAGGCTTCATGGCGCGCTTGACTACAACGACAGTTCGATGAACCGCCGCCAATGGGCGTATTTGGCTCAGACCACGCCCGGTGTCGGCTATACCGCGACCTACAATATGAATCCCGGACAGGATATGCCGACCATCACCACGACGGCGCCCCTGAATAATCCAGCAAGTGGGATGTGGCAGTGGTACTCGGTGCGGGCCCAGCCTTTGTTCCGGGACACGGTGGATAAAGGTGCGCAGTGGGACGTCACCCTCGGCGACGAGATGACTAGCTTGAAATTCGGTTACGATTATCAGCAGCACTACCGTTTCATCAATGCGCGCGACAATAGCACAATGGCACAGCGCTGCGTCATGGGGACAAGCACCGCCGATGCTCTCTGCATGCTTCCGGATGGAACAGCGTTGCCCGCAGGGGCGCCGGGGCTTGTGTCGAATGCACAGCTCGGCTACTACCTCACCCGCATTCCGGTTAGCGATTTCCTACACTCGAGCGACGGCAGCGAGGGCTTCAACAGCTTTGTTATCGCCACGAGCGCACTCGACAAAG
>JAATGK010000274.1 GCA_015654715.1 Alphaproteobacteria bacterium | reverse complement strand
CTCGGAAGTCGAGCCGGAGCCCAGCCCCACCTTCATGCCGCTGGTGACGAATTCGACGGCACGCGCCGCCGCTTGGTGTTTCAGATGATCGATGTCGTTGCTCATGGCGACGGAATGAACCCGATCCCGGCGCGTTCGTCCAGACATATCGCTATCGATCCGCGCGGCCTGCGGCAGCTTGTGCGCGTCGCAGTTTGGACTTTCAAACCGTTCCAAACAGCTTCAAAATGACTGTCGGACGGCACCGAACGGGTTTCGGCTCGGCCGAACACACACACAAAGGGATCGAACAATGGCGAAAAAAGAAATCAACGGCCCCGTGATGGACATCGGGATCGGCGAGAAGGAACGCAAAGCAATCGCAGAAGGCTTGTCGCACCTGCTCGCGGATTCCTACACGCTCTATCTCAAGACCCACAACTATCACTGGAACGTCACCGGCCCGATGTTCAACACCCTGCATCTGATGTTCGAGGCGCAGTACACCGAGCTGGCGCTGGCTGTGGATTTGATCGCCGAGCGCATCCGCGCCTTGGGCATTTATGCACCGGGCAGCTACAAGGCGTTCGGCAAGCTGTCGAGCGTCGAGGAAAGCGAAAAGGTGCCGGGCGCCGAGGACATGATCGCCGATCTCGTCAAGGGTCAGGAAACCGTCGTGCGCACCGCCCGCAAGATCTTCCCGCTGGCCGACAAGGCGGGCGACGAAGCCACCGCCGATCTGCTCACCCAGCGCATCCAGCTCCACGAAAAGACCGCGTGGATGCTGCGCAGCATGCTGGAATAGACTTATCCTGGCGCGTTTTCGGACGGAAAACCATCCGGCGTGCTTTATACGCCCGACCATAAATTGCGCGCAACGCGCGCGGGCACCTTTCCTGAAAACGCTCTAGCAGGGCGCTGCCCAACGGCGGCGCCCTGCTGGCATTGCCAGACGATGCAAAAACGTACGCGTTACAAATATTTTTCCGCGGCATCCGGTACTCTCCGTTCCGGACCGCGCAGGCCGACGGCAGGTCGCGGTTTTCCGGGGCGCCGCGGCATAAGCGGCAGGCTCCCGACCTTCCCCCAAATCCGGTGGCGACAGCGGGCCGTCGGATTCGGTACCGCGCACGGACAAACCACGATTTCGTAGCGATCCCAAACTCGCCATTCAAGAAGTCGGCGACGATGAACGTTCCATCGGCTGCGGTAATGATTGCGCTCTTCGCACGCACGCGCAGCGGCAAAAAACATAATAGGAAAACGTTTTTCCGTGTTAGCGTGCGTTCGTCTGGTTCCGCACCGAAGGCATGGGGGAGACGATCATGGGGGACGACAACGCAACGCCACAGAGCACTATTCAAACGTCGTGGTATCGCGTCGGTGCGGTCGCGGCGTTGCTGCTAGTGGCCGGTTATGTCGGCATAATCCTGCTTTACACGAAAGTCGGCCCGCCGCCGCAAAGCGGCCTGGCGTGGTTCCATTACCTTCCCGGCAAGACCACGGTCTGGTGGCAAATCCTCGCCCTTTCGGTCGCAACCGACTTGTTGTACGTGCCGGTAGCCCTCGCGCTGTTCCAGGCCCTCAAGCATCTCAATCGCAGTGCGATGGCCTTTGCGGTGGCGTTCGTCGGCCTCTTCATCGCGCTCGACCTTGCCGTCACCTGGACGCATATCGGCTCGATCCTGACGCTGTACGGACAATACGCGACCACCACCGAACCCGCAGCGCGCGCCAGTCTTGTTGCGGCGGCCGACTATGGTTCCGCCATCATCACTTCGCCGCTCGAACCGGTTTACGCCATCGCGACACTGGCCATCGGCGTGCTGGTGACCGGCTTCGTCATGTTGCGCGGCGTGTTCAACAAACTGACCGCGGCCCTCGCCATTCTCGCCGGCCTCTCCGGCATCGCAGCCCCGAGCGGATTGGCGCCGCTGATCTACGGCAACGCGCTGGCGATCATGGCATGGCTGTTCTTTGTCGGCATCAGGCTGGTGCGGCTGAAATAGCAGCCGCCCGCTGCCGCTGCGACGGCTTCATGCGGGTGATTTGCAAGAGCGTGTGCAGACATCGCGCATAGGGTTACCAAATTCCAACTGTCCCAATACCTCAGGTTCAAAGGTGGGAAGCCGCAGCGTCATATCACGGCGATTTGGGCGGCGTATCGATCCGCGGCCAGCGGAACCAGGAATCGCGCGACACCGACATGGGGTAAACCCCGAAGATCAACCCGGTGCCGCCGCCGTTATACTTGATGAGAAGCGAACCATCAGACGCCGACATCAGCGTGTCGTTGTTGTGCTCGCGGCCCACCAGAGGATTACCCGCACCCCGAGCCCAACCAGCATAACCCGAAATGAAGGCGCCTTCGCGCGTGCATTTCAGCGTTTTCCCCTTTTCCGAGAATTGTGCCGTCATCAGCGAGGCGTCTGCCTGACGCACGTCGACCAATAACACGCCGTCGCTGCGATACGTCAAGACGACGTGATCGGCACGGTCCAGGACCTTGGACCGTTCAACATCGACATCTAACCTCGCGAAGAACCGTGGCGCCAATCGCGGCCTGTAGTTTGCGATGGGCGGTGACGCTTCTTCGCCGAAGTCGGAATAGATGCCGGAAAGTGCTGCGCAACCGCCACCGACAGGGGCCGACCAAGCCTTCGGGTACGCCTCATTGGAGGTGCAGCCGCCAGCCGACAGCAGTATGACAACGGCCAAAAAAAAATCCGCGCGCATGTCGCCCCCGCGCAAAATCGCGCGGTGAGATTAGCACAATCGGCGGCGGGACGCCCTACTCGACCGTAACGCTCTTGGCCAGATTTCTCGGCTGGTCGACGTCGGTGCCTTTGGCGATGGCGGTGTAATAGGCGAGGAGCTGGACCGGCACGGCGTAGAGCAGCGGCGCGATGAAGGCGGGCGCGGTGGGGACTTCAGTTGTTTGCCAGGTCTGGGCGCCCGCCGCGGCGATGCCGGCCTTGTCGGAAATGAGCAGCACCTTGCCGCCGCGCGCCATCACTTCCTGCATGTTGGAGACGGTCTTTTCGTAAAGGGCGTCGTGCGGCGCGATGACGATCACCGGCACGTTCTCGTCGATCAACGCGATGGGGCCGTGCTTCATCTCGCCGGCAGCATAGCCTTCGGCATGGATGTAGGAGATTTCTTTCAGCTTAAGGGCGCCTTCGAGGGCGAGCGGATAATTCACGCCGCGGCCGAGATAGAGCACGTCGCGAGCCTTGGCGATGTCTTGGCCGAGGCGCTCGATGCGCGGTTCCTGTTTGAGGAACTCGACAATGTGGCGCGGGGCTTCCAAAAGCGCGGCACACAGCTTCTTCTCGCCATCGGCATCGAGATGGCCGCGGGCCCGGGCGGCGGCAATCGCGAGCGGGGCGAGCGCCGAGAGCTGGCAAGTGAAGGCTTTGGTGGAGGCGACGCCGATCTCGGGACCGGCGAAGGTCGGCAGCACGATGTCGGCTTCGCGCGCGATGGTCGATTCCGACACGTTGACGATGGCGATGGTGGTCTGACCGTGCGCCTTGGCATCGCGCAGCGCCGCCAGCGTGTCGGCGGTCTCGCCCGATTGGCTGATATAGAGGGCCACGCCTTTGTCCGGATAGACCGGATTACGGTAGCGCAGCTCCGAGGCGACATCGATTTCCACCGGCAAGCGGGCGAGTTGCTCGAACCAGTATTTGCCGATCAGACCGGCGTAATACGCCGTCCCGCAGGCCGAGAGCGTGAGACGGCTGGCTTCGGCCAGCGCCTTGGCCAAACGCGACTCCTGGAGGCGCACGCAAGGCACATCGGGATTGAGATAATGCGCCAGCGTGTGGCCGATGACGTCCGGCTGCTCGTGGATCTCCTTGGCCATGAAGTGGCGGTAACCGGCTTTATCGACCAGACCGGCCGAGGCGCTGGTGACTTTGATCTCGCGATTGGCGGGGCGGTCGGCCAAGTCGTAAATCTTCACTTCAGGCCCGCGGATCACCACCACATCACCGTCGTCGAGATAAGAGACGCGGTTGGTGAAGGGAGCGAGCGCAAAGGCGTCGGAGCCGAGATAGGCTTCGCCGACGCCGTAACCGACCGCGAGTGGTGAGCCCATGCGGGCGCCGATCAGCAGACCCTCTTCGCCGGCAAAGATCATGGCGAGAGCATACGCGCCGCTGAGGCGCTTGATCGCGGTCTTGGCGGCTTGTTCCGCCGGCAGACCCTCGTCGAGATACGCGCTGATGAGATGGGCGCAGACTTCGCTGTCGGTCTCGGATTCGAATTTGTGGCCCTTGGCGATCAGTTCGGCTTTGAGTTCGCGGAAATTCTCGATGATGCCGTTATGGACGATGGCGACCTTGGCAGTGGCGTGGGGATGCGCGTTCAGCTCCGACGGCTTGCCATGGGTGGCCCAGCGGGTGTGGCCGATGCCGGTATGGCCGGGCAGCGGACGGTCTCTCAGAACCGCATCCAGCGCCGACAGCTTGCCCAGCGCCCGGCGGCGGTCGATCTTGCCGTGAACCAGGGTGGCGATGCCGGCGGAGTCATAGCCGCGATATTCCAGCCGCTTCAGCGCATCCACGATCGCGCCGGCTACGTCCTTGGTTCCCGCAATGCCAACGATGCCGCACATGGTCTGTCTCCTTCGGCTCTAGCCGAGCAGATAAAATGCATAAAGTGCGCCGCGATCGTTTCATGGTTTCGGCGAAACGCATGAAACGCTCTCGATTCATAAATTGTCGCGCTTTCAGCCGGAAAACCGGTTCCCACTTTTCCTGAAAGCGCTTCACGGCTTCTTCGCAGCCTTGGCAGCCTTCTCGGCCTTTTTGCGGGTGCGAAAGGCTTCGGCCCAGCCGGCTTTTTCGATCTGCGGGCTGCGCGTCACCGCCAGCGCATTGGCAGCGACATCTTTGGTGATCACCGAGCCCGCGCCCGTGATGGCGCCATCGCCGACCTTGACCGGCGCCACCAGCGCGGTGTCGGAGCCGATGAAGGCGCCCGCCCCGATGTCGGTTTTGTGCTTGAAGACGCCGTCGTAATTGCAGGTGATGGTGCCGCAGCCGATATTGGCCCCCGGCCCCACCCGCGCATCGCCGAGATAGGTCAGATGATTGGCCTTGGCGCCTTTTTCGATGCGGGT
>JAATGK010000040.1 GCA_015654715.1 Alphaproteobacteria bacterium | reverse complement strand
CTCTATCAGGCCGGCAATGTGGTACGCGACCTTCACTTTTACGGCGGGCGGTACGGCATCGTCAGCGAGAAGACCTCGCCGGCTTGGCAGTTCACCGTTCTCGATTCCAGTTTCGACGGCCAGCGCAGCGCCGCCATCCGCGAACACGAAGTCGCTCTCACGCTTGTCAATGTCGCCGTGCGCGACACGCCGGTCGGTATCGAGATCGACAAAGGCTATGGCGATTGGCTGTGGGGCAAGGACGTCCGCTTTGAGCGCGTGCGCCAGGCGGCCGTCGTGATTTCCAACGAGAGCACCGTCTATACCCAAGTCGGGTTCGATCAGGCGCTTGCCGTCGACACACCGGTGTTCGCGCGCTTCCGCGACAGCGGCAAGACCGTGGCGGGCAAAGGCCGCTTTTACCGCGTGACCGCGTTCAGCCACGGCCTTGCAGTTCCCGCGCTCGGCCAGATGGGTGCCATCACCACCACCGCCGACATTGCCGCACTCGACGCCTTGCCGCCGGCACGAACGCCGGCCATCCGTTCGCTGCCGCCCGTTACCGATTGGTTCGATGCCCGCCAAAGCGGCGCCGTCGGCGATGGCAAAGCCGACGATACCGCGGCGCTCCAACGCGCCATCGACAGCCACCGCGTCGTCTATCTGCCGAGCGGCCGCTACCGCATCAGCGACACGCTGCATCTCAAGCCTGAGACGGTTCTGGTCGCGCTGCATCCGACCCTGACACAAATTGTGCTCGACGACCTCGCCCCGGCCTATCAAGGCATGGGCGCGGCGAAGGCGATGATCCAGACGGCCCAAGGCGGCGATGCCATTGTCTCGGGCTTCGGCGTCTATTCCGGCGGCACCAATCCACGCGTCACCGCACTGCTTTGGACGGCGGGCGAGAATTCGCTGGTCGATGACATCAAGGTGCAGGGTGGTCACGGCACCGGTCTCATCCCGTACAACGCCAACCACACCGGTGACAGTGATCCGGCGCGGCGCTGGGACGGCGAATATCCGAGCATCTGGGTGACCAATGGCGGCGGCGGCACCTTCAATGGTATCTGGAGCCCGAATACCTTTGCCGAAGCGGGCTTGTACGTCTCCGACACCACGACGCCCGGGCATGTCTATCAACTGTCGGCCGAACACCACAAACGCGCCGAGATCATCGTGCAGCGGGCGGCGAACTGGGAGTTCCTGGCGCCGCAGACGGAAGAGGAATTCGGCGAAAGCCGCGCGGCGGCATCGCTCGAAGTGCGCGACAGTCATGATCTTCTGTTCGCGAATTACCACGCCTATCGCGTGACCCGGATGCAGGTGCCGGCGGGCGCAGCAGTGCACCTTTACAACGTCCGCAATATCCGTTTCCGCAATGTCGCGGTGAACGGCGAGAGCGGCTTCACCTATTGCGATAACGACACCGACTGCATCACCTATCTCAGGGCCAACAAATACCCGTTCGAAAACGCGATCGCCGATCAACCGTCCGGTGCCGTGGTGCGCGAACGTCAGTTCGCCGCCCTCGACATCGCGAGCGCTTCACCTGCGGCTTTGCCTCCCTCGCCGCAGGTGAAGAAGCTCGCCGGCGGATTTTATGGCCTCGGCGGCGGTGCGGTGGATTCGAAGGGCCGGCTTTATTTCGTCGACCGTGCGATGCAGCGCATCTATCGCTGGTCCGACGCAAGGCTCGACGTGGTCAGCGATCATCCGCTCGATCCGGTCAATCTGGCGGTCGATGCCTCCGATCATCTCCTGGTGCTGTCCTCCGCCGGAGATCGCGGTTCGGTCTTCAGTCTCGATCCCGCGACGGCGGCGATCAACCCGATCGCGCCGACGCGCGACGTCGTACAACGTAAGGCGTTATTGGCGCTGCCGACCAACTGGTGGGTGAACGGCGAGTTCCAGGACCGTTACGACCCGGCGTACGATCGCTTCACGACCCTCGCCGAACTGTTCGCCCACGATGCCGGCACCGCGCCGGCAAACGCCTATGTGTCGCCAGACGGCAGTCTGGCGCTGCCGGCCTATCGCACCGTGCATCAAGGGCCGCCTGATGATCGCGGCTGGCGCTTTTCGCACGCACTCGACGGTTATGGGTTCCAGCGCGCCGCCCTGGGCAGCCGGATCTATATCAGCAATTCGTCCGAGGCGAAGACTTACAGCGCCAAGGTCGGCAAGGGCGGGGCGCTGACCGATCTCAAGGTCTTCGCCATGCGTGGCGGCGAGAGCGTGGCCAGCGATGCGTCGGGCCGCGTCTATCTCGCCAATGGCCAGATCTTTGTCTACGGCGCGGACGGGCGTGAAATGGGGCGCATTGACGTGCCGGATCGACCTCTCCAATTGGTGATCGGCGGAGTAGATCATCAAACCTTGTTCATTCTCACCAATCATGCGCTTTATGCGATGTCCCTTGCTCAACCTGGCTTGAAATATTGAACAATCGCGGGTGTGAACTATGACGCCGACTATGACCTCGTGGGAGCTCGTAAACCGCGTGCATGCGATGCTGGGCGAGCGTCACAAGGACGGCATGTATGAGGGAATCCTCACGCCCGATTACTACGTGCCGGAATCGGGCGCTCGCGTTGCAAACTTCTACGCGCCGATTTCTGGTGTTCTGGTGGCCAATGAGCCCTCGGTTGATGCCCTCCGGCTTGCCATCTCAACCGGGAAAAACTGCATCGTTTGCAGGGAACATCCTTATTACCTTTTTGGCGAGTTCTGGTCTAACGGACTGCAGACCTTACTGGCGGATGATCCCATTTTCAAAGCTAAGCGCCAGCTGGTGGAGGACCATCGATTGGTGATCATTCGCCTGGCCAGTCTCTGGGATGCAGCAAAGCCAAAGTGGTTTTCAAGTGCGCTGGCGCGGGCCCTCGGCTGGCAAGCCGAGGCGGAGAGCCCTGGCGATCAGCGCAGTACGGTTTATTGCAACATTCCCAAGACGACGTTGCTGGGGCTGGCTAAAGCCGCTTCGGCACGCTTGAAAGCGCAAACCTTACGCATGGTGGGAGATCCGAAACTGCCGATCGCCCGCGTCGCCGTCATCCATGGTCTGGCCTTTCCAACCCTGGTGCTGTCCAACGCCTTGCAGGATCTTGCCGTGGATGCCGTCGTGACCGGTTCGACCCCGGAAGTGGACTTCTGTACGACCTACATTCGCGACGTCATCGCGGCCGGGCGCAAAATCGGATTTGTACAAGTCGGATACGAAAAATCCGATTACCCCGGCGCGGTCGAGGTAGCCCAGTGGTTGAAGACGGTCTTGCCGGGCTTTCCCATTGACGTCCAACCGGCGACCAAGGAGCTCTGCTGGTTCGCCTGACGCAGGTCGAAAAGCCGGGAGAAAACTGCAATGACAAATTTGATATCGCGGCGGAGCGTCAGCAGAGGGCTTGGGGCCGCATTGCTGTTAGGTGGAGAACTCGGGCTCAGTCCGGCTGCAGCAAGCGGGCAGATCACGGCCGGAGAGATCGTCGACCGGATCAAGAGCAAGTGCGCCGAGGAAGGAATTGCCTGGGGGTGGTCGGGAACCGACACCTTCAAATATGGCGATCCCCACACCGCCGTGACCGGCGTCGCAACGACCTTCCAGGCGACCTTCGATGTGCTCCAGCGCGCCGTGGCGGCAAAGAAAAACTTCGTCATCTCGCACGAGCGGATGTTTTGGGATTTCATCGACGATGATGTTCACTCGCTTCGCGAGGACGCGCCTCTTTCGGTTGCGGGGTCCCTCGAAAGCGATCCGGTCTTCGTCGCGAAGCGGCGGTTTTGCGAGGAGAATGGCCTGGTCGTCTGGCGATTCCACGATCATTGGCACCGCGGTTGGATGATCGGGCGCCCCGATCCGAACATCGATCCCATTTTGGGTGAG
>JAATGK010000060.1 GCA_015654715.1 Alphaproteobacteria bacterium | reverse complement strand
GCACGCCGGCATTCAAGGTCAACGGACGATTGAACACGTCCTGCTCGAAATTGCCTTCAAGGTAGGCCGTGGAAGTCACTTCGTCGATCTTGAAGGTCTCAAACATCTCGTGCAGACGGGCATTGGTCAGGTCGCCGCCATACAAGGTACGCAGGTCATCGCGATGCTCATAAATGTAGCGGCCATCGACGTTCACCCAAGATGAAGGAACCGCCCCCACCCCGTCGAAGAACCCACTGTTGGTGTGCAAGATTCCCTCGTCCATTGACGTAAGGGGGACCTTATATTGGCTACTCGCCTGGCGATAAGCTTCCGTCGAATTGCGGTCGTCATACCGCAAACCAAATTTCACGTTCTGCAAGACACCGGCGAGACCCTTGGTGTCGTAAGTACCATCGAATTGAAGAGTATAAGCATTACCTTTGTTGTGATTGGCATTATCATACACGTAATCGGTGGTCCAATAGGCCGGATCGGTCAAGCTGTTCTGACCATCACCAAAATTAAATGCCATGATACCGCCGCCAGTGTTGTAGTCGACATAAATGTCGGGCGCCGTCCGATCGATGCGCATGGCGAAGAACTGGCTATCGTACTGGCTCGACTGGAACGAGGCATCGGCACCGAGCTTCAACCGGTCGCTGATATCCCATTTTGCATTCAGAGCGTAGGCATAGGTGTTGGTCTTCGAAACCGTCATATCGCCGCTGTTGAAGTCGTACACGTTCCTGACGTGACGGGTCTTCATGATGTTGGTGTCGGGATACAGCGTGAAGCTGCTCGCCGGGTCGACATAATCGGCGCTGCCAGGGGCGAAGTTGCCCCACCAATCAACGAAGCTGAACAACATGTTGTTGTAGGTTTCGTTGCGGAACCCGTTGTACATCATCTCCAACGTATAGACGGAGTGCTCGTTCGGAGCCCATTGGAACGCGACATTCGCGTTCGGACGCGTCCGCTTGCCGGTGAAGTCGCTCTGGAAGATCGCGTCGCGCGACAGATAATACGGCACATCGATGTTCTTCTGGTCGAAGTGCAACGTCGCGCCCTTAGCTTCCGAAAGACCGGCAATCAGACCGGGCTGCCAGAGTGTCTGGGGTACGGTGGTGCCGGGTTCGAGCTCACGGCCGTCGGTATTGAAAATGCGCTCCAGCGGCGTCCAGCCGGGCGACGGATTTTCCGTCTGGAACGGCACCAACGCGCCCGGCCCTGAGCTTTCATCCCGGAAACGGACCACGGACCATGAGGCGTTCACCAAGACGCCGACATCGCCAATCGAAGTGTTCCAGCGGTCACTGATCAAAAAGCCGAGGCTGGGATCGGTCGCACCGCGCTTTTCTTCGTAGGTTCCCTTCGCCTGCGCCGTCAGCTTGAAGCCGTCAAAATCGAACGGACGATAGGACGAAACGTCGATCTGGCCGGCGATGCCGGTTTCGAGCTGATTGGATTCGCGCGTCTTGTAGACGTCGAGACGGCGCACCAGGGTCGCGGGCATATCCTGCACGGAATAATAGAGCCCCGACGCGGTGAACATCTTGCGGCCGTTCCACGTCGTCTCGATGTCGGTGAGACCGCGAATCGAGATCGTGCCGACCTGGCCGGAACCGCGGTTGGTCACCTGCACGCCGGACAGGCGCTGCAATGCTTCGACGACATTGTTGTCAGGCAGCTTGCCGATGTCTTCGGCAACGATTGATTCGACGACCTGCGTCGACGCACGTTTGATGTCGAGACCTTGGGCCATTGTGGCCCGGATACCCGTCACGACGACGGTCTCCATCTGTTGATCTGCTTGCGCATAGGCTGCTCCGCTCGCGAGTGCCAATGCCGACACAGAACACGCCAATAATCCCTTCCTGAACATGCTGTTTTCTCCCCAGCTTTATGTACTGCAGCGGTAGACCCCCGCTTCCGCCTGCAAATAACTCAGACAAAAAATACATGCCAGCTTGGTAGCGCAACCATTCGCGAAGCGGCGAGAGATTAGCGTCGACCTGTAACTCATATTGTTGGACTTATTCGGTCACGCCGAGGCGCCCGACCGCTTATCGATCCGTTCGACCGTTCGTCGATTAAGCCCCTTTGCCGCCTGCCGATCTGGCAAGATCGCGCGTTGCGAACACAGTGGAGGGCTGACGTGATGTTTTTGACACGAGCTTCAGTCGAGCGTTCTGCGCGATCGTCGGCCGATCATGCCGCGCTGGCGAACGCCGCGGTCGTCGAGCAGGAGCTGATCGGCCACGCTTGCATCGGCGACGAACGCGAGCCGGCAGACATCATCTCCAAGCGCATCTTCGCACGCGAAGCCGACAAGGTCCGCAATGGGGTGCAGCCGGTAACGTCGGGCGACGACTCGCGTTCATCGTGGCATGCGCACAAGCGCCAGCGGCTGCCCGGCCGCATCGCGCGCGATCTTGCTGCCGCGATTCTGTCCGGCACCTACAAGCCCGGTGACCGGCTGTTCGGGGAAATCGCCTTCAGCGACCGCTTGAACGTATCTCGTACCACCTATCGTCAGGCCATCCAGATTCTGACGACCAAGGGCATGGTCAGTTCCAATCCGCGGCGCGGCACCATCGTCAATGCCCGCTCGATGTGGCAGTTCCTCGACCCGGACGTGCTGAACCTGCTACTCGAAACTGGCCCGGACAAGCATGTTCTCGATGAGTTGCGCGAGCTCTTGCACATGCTGGCGCCGAAAGCCGCCGCGCTAGCGGCCGAACGGCGCACGGACGAGATGCTCGCCCGGATACAGGTCGATATCGAAGACATGAAGCTCGCCGCCCCAACCGTCGACCGCGCCCGCCGCGCCTGCCAGGACTTCCATCTCGCCGTGTTCCTGGCGAGTGGCAATTCCTACGTGATCTCATTGGCCCGAGGCTTGGCCGCCGCCCTCGACGCCACCATAGTCTTCCAACGGCAACAGAGTACCGAGCCGCATGACTTTGCCGAGGACCATTTCAGCATCCTCGCGGCTATCGCCGCACAGGACGCTAATGGCGCCGAGCAGGCATGCCGCACCCTGATCGAGCGCGCCTTCCTTGACGTCAGTATGAGCAATTGAGAGCATGAGTTTCCGTCACAGGAAGGAGGCCGCGTTGATCCAGGGCTTCGCCTCGTTCACAAATCCAACCGAAACCGGACAATCGCAGCCGTCCGTTCCGGGGCCGGGAAGACTGCTGCATCGCAACCGCGTCCGGCTGCCGTTTTTCGCCAATCTCCGAGCCCGCGCGGCGGCGCAGCGTTGGCTCTCCGCCGATGCAAGCGGCAGCAGCAGTGCCCGGTTGATGGTGTTCACGATAACCGCCGCTTATCTGTTGATCGCGACCACCAACGGCATCGACTGGATCAGCCGCGAACCAGCGCGCAAGGCGCTTTCCATCGCCACCTGGGAACTGCTTTACAACGGCAGCGCGTGCCTGGCCAACATCGCGATCTGTCTTTTGTACGCGCATCTGCGCGAACGCGCCCACACGATCTGGCTGGTCGTATTACCGCCGCTACTGTGCTTCGCGGGCGGCGCAGCCTGGGTCACCATGGCCCATTACGCGATCCGCTTCGTCGGTCTGCCCAGCTGGCTCGGCGTGCCGATGAACTGGGCGTCGCTCCTGTTCCAGGGCGGCCTGGCGAGCGGCACCATGATTTTCCTCGTCTCTTGCGTCTGCTTTGGTCTCGACTCCTGGCGGCTGGCCGTACAGGAACGCGGCAACGCGCGCGAAGCCAAGGCGCTCGCCCACCAAGCCCAGTTGCAGATGCTGCGCTACCAGCTCAACCCGCATTTCCTGTTCAACGCCTTGAATTCGATCCGCGGACTGATCCTCGAAGATCCCGCCCGTTCGCGCCGGATGGTCACCGAACTCGCGAATTTCCTGCGTTATTCCCTGGACGGGCGCAGCGGCGAGGGCACAGTGGCCGACGAACTTGAAGCCATCGAGAACTATCTTGCGATCCAGCGCACCCGCTTCGAACAGCATCTCGACGCCGAGACGCAGATCGATCCTGCCGTGCTCAACGTGAGCCTGCCCAGCTTTCTGATTCATCCGCTGGTCGAGAATGCGGTGAAGTACGGCATGCGGACCAGCGACTTGCCGCTCAGAATCCGCATCGAAATCACCCGGCGAGACGAGATCGTGTCGATACGGGTGGCCAATACCGGGCGTCTGATCGACACAACCGACTCGCCCGACGGCGCCGGGATTGGATTGAAGAACATCCACGAGCGCCTGGCGCTGGTATTTCCTGAGCGGCATTCCTTCACGATCGGCGAAATGGACGGCTGGGTGATCGCGGATATTGAGCTCAGGTTGGACGCCAAGTTGTGATCCGCCACTCGGCCCTGATCATCGACGACGAGCGCATCGCACGCAGCGAACTCTATTATCTGCTGCGCGACCATCCGGAAATCGAGATCGCCGGGCAGGACGCATCGGTGGCTGAGGCAACGGCGCGCATTGCGGAGGTCAAGCCCGAACTCATCTTCCTCGACGTCCAGATGCCCGGCGCCTCGGGTTTCGATTTGTTCGATCGCATCCACGTGGAAGCATGGGTCATCTTTGTGACCGCCTACGAAGAGTTCGCCCTACGGGCGTTCGAGGTCAATGCGCTCGACTATCTCACCAAACCCGTCCAGCCCCAGCGCTTGCGCTTGGCGATCGAACGTTTCCTGCACCGGGTGAAACTGGAGGCGCCTGCCATCGGCCTGACGATGTCCGATTCCATCCTGCTCACGATCGACCGCCGACCGCGTTTCGTACGGGTCGAATCCATCGATTGCATCCTGGTGGAAGGCGACTACAGCCGGGTGATCGTTGCCGGCCGCCCGCTCGGCATGGTGCTCAAGTCCATGAAGGAATGGGAAAAGGTGCTGCCCGAAAGCAATTTCTGCCGCATCCAGCGGTCTGCGATGGTCAATTGCGAGCATGTCACCCAGCTCGAGCCGCACGAAGGCGGCGGCTATACCGTGCATGTGCGCAATGTTGAGACGCCGCTGATCATGAGCCGGCGCTGCGCGCGCCAATTCCGCTCGCGCTTCGCGGTGTAAACTGCCGTTACCGTGCCGAATCACACATCCTCCGAACGCGAGCTAGGAAGTCGTTTTCAGCTATTGGTGTTATTCGGCGTGCAAAATTGGCTCTGACT